>CAZSDE010000307.1:0-279 GCA_964605435.1 uncultured Akkermansia sp. | reverse complement strand
GGTGCGCTGGTCGGACCGGGGGACGTGGTGATTCTGGACAAGCTCTGTCATGCCAGTCTGATTGATGGGGCGCGGTTGAGTGGGGCCACGCTGCGGGTTTTTCCGCACAATGACATGGAGCGGCTGGCGAAGCATCTGGCGTGGGCCCGCCGGGTTGCCGGGGATGCCGCGCGGGTGCTGGTGGTGACGGAGAGTGTTTTCAGCATGGATGGGGATCGGGCCCCGCTTGGTGAAATCGTGCGGCTCAAGCAGGCGCATGGGGCGATGCTGCTGCTGGAT
>CAZSDE010000306.1:0-5066 GCA_964605435.1 uncultured Akkermansia sp. | reverse complement strand
CGTCCGTTGCCTCCCCCAGCACTTCCACCGGACCAGTTTCCACCTCCGCCCCTGGTGCCGATGCCATGTGGCTTATCAGACTCCCCCCGTCAGGCCGCACCACCCCAGCCGCCGGCAGCATCTCCACTTCGTCCACCACCGGTCCAGCCATCTGCAGTTCGCGCAGATGCACCGAAACCCTCTGCTCCACCCCCGCCTCCCGTATCGGAATCCGATCCGATACCTTCCGGCCGCGTTTCTTCAATTGCCGCTCAGCCGCCCCAGACAATCGATCCGCCAGCGGATCCCCAGCAGACAACCGCTTCACCGCAGGCGGAACCATCATCACCTCCACCGCACCCTCTGCAGCCAACACCACCCCATCGACGATCCCCATCGCCAGCAGAAACATGGTCAGATTGCGCGATCGCTTCATGCCGAGTCCAGAAGATCGGTCACCCGACCACCCGGCCCGGCAACTTCAGCTAGAGTCTTCCCACGCGCCGTCCCCCGCGTCAAGCGCTCCTGTCCGCCCCCCTTGCCCCCGGCCGAAAACCGATTCCCACCGGCCCCGCCCACTCCGGTCGGGCCGGAAAAACTTCCCGCCAAACCGCCCCCCGTTTGTTCCCTCCCGCAGGACCATCCTGATCACCTCCACCTCCCCAGCGGCCCTCCGGCAGCTCTCATCAACAATCCGCTTCGCCGCCTCCACCGCCTCACACAGCCTCGCCCACTCGGCATCGTCCCCACTGCCATCCCCAGGGCCATCACGACCCGGTATGCTCCAGTTCCCTATTTCCATAATTATGGAAATTATGGAAATTCCCCGGGAATGCAACTGCTTTCCCTGCGGTGACGGTGCGCGGGCCTGCAAGCGTTGCGGCGGTTGCGGCGCGGGCAAGGTGAGACGTCCCGGCGTTCGGGGTGCCTCCCGGCATTCTCCTCAGACTACTTCCGCCCCCATCCGACCTCCCGGATCCTGCGGCGCAGGAAATACCTTGCATCTATGCAGAATATGATAGTGTCACCTGTCAGTGTGGAGCTGCGGCGGCGGTTGCGGACAAGCCAGGCGGAAAACGGATGCTGGAAACAGCCTTCTGATATCTGTGGTCCCATGGGTTTCTCCCGCTCCCCATCGCCAGATCCAAAGCGTTGGCCTCTCAATCCCGGTTCCACGGTATCAGTTCCCATCATCCAATCATGAAAATTGCCACCATTCTCCCGATTTTCCTCGTCGCAGCGCTCCCGGCGGTCGCCGAGGATTGGCCGGACCGGACCCAGCTGCCGATCACACCACCACCCTTCAAGGGCAAGATTGGCCGCATCACCAAGGAGTCTGTGAAGGACTTTCCAAAAGCTGTCGAAGCCCCCGGAAACGCCCCTAATATTCTTCTCATCCTCACCGATGATGTTGGTTTCGGAGCATCCTCCACGTTCGGTGGACCGATCCCTACGCCCACCATGGATCGTCTGGCGAAGAACGGACTGCGCTACAACCAGTTTCACACAACCGCGCTCTGTTCGCCCACCCGCGCCGCTCTCTTGACTGGCCGCAACCACCACTCGGCCGCCACCGGAGTCATCATGGAAGCAGGAACCGGCTTTCCGGGATACAACACGCTGGCACCAAAAACCGCCGGCACTTTCGCCGAGATCCTTAAGCAGAACGGCTACAATACATCGTGGTACGGAAAGAACCACAACGTCCCGGACTGGCAATCAAGCGCTGCCGGACCCTTCGACCTGTGGCCAACGGGTCTCGGATTCGAGTACTTCTATGGCTTCATCGGCGGCGATACCAGTCAGTGGAACCCGGCCATCACGGAGGGCACCAAACCCATCGAGCCACCGCACGATGCCAAGGATTACTTCTTCGACAAGGACATGGCCGACAGGACCATCCACTGGATCCGCATGCAGCACGCCACCGCGCCCGACAAACCCTTCCTTGCCTACTACGCGCCCGGCACCGCACACGCACCGCACCACGCACCAAAGGAGTGGATCGCGAAGTTCAAAGGCAAGTTCGATCAGGGCTGGGACCGCGTGCGTGAAGAAACCTTCGCCCGCCAGAAGGCTGCGGGACTCGTTCCTGCCGACGCCAGACTCACCGAGCGTTCCGCGGGCATTCCTTCATGGGAAAGCCTCGATGACGACCACAGAAAAGTCTATGCCCACATGATGGAGGTCTATGCCGCCGCGCTCTCCCATTGCGATCATCAGATGGGCCGCGTGCTCGATGCCATCGAAGCACAGGGCGAATTGGACAACACCCTCGTCGTCTATATCCAGGGCGACAACGGTGCCAGCAGCGAGGGCGGCATGAATGGCCTGCTCAATGAAATGACCTTCTTCAATGCCATACCGGAAGACTTCAGCGAAGTCATGCGCCGCATGGACGAACTCGGAGGACCGAACACTTTCAACCACTACCCGGTCGGCTGGGCGCACTCGATGAACACACCCTTCCAGTGGGCCAAGCAGGTCAGTTCCCATTTCGGAGGCACACGCAACGGCCTCGTCATCTCATGGCCAGCCCGCATCAAGGACAAGGGCAGCATCCGCACGCAGTTCCACCATGTCATCGATATCATGCCAACCCTCCTTGAAGCGGCTGGCGTTCCCGCGCCGACCAGCATCAATGGCGTTCCCCAGAAGCCTGTGGAAGGCGTGAGCATGCTCTATTCTTTCGACAATGCCGGGGCCCCGTCGAGGCGCACCACCCAGTATTTTGAAATGATCGGCAACCGCGCCATCTATCACGACGGCTGGGTCGCCTCCACCACTCCACCCACGCCACCGTGGTCGAGCAGCGGCGGCAATGTCGACGTCCTCGATTACAAGTGGGAACTCTACCGGATCACCGACGATTTCACCCAGGCAAACAACCTAGCTGCCAGGGAGCCTGAAAAACTCAAGGAACTTCAGGAAATCTTCTGGAAAGAAGCCGAAAAGTACAACGCCCTCCCGATCGACAACAGCAAGGTCGAGCGACTTGATGTCTCGAACCGGCCGAGCCTCACCACCGGGCGCAATACCTTCACCTATTTCCCGGGCCTCATCCGCATTCCCGAAGGCGCGGCTCCGGACATCAAGAACAAATCGTGGCGCATTGAGGCCGACGTTGTCATCCCCGAAGGCGGTGCCGAGGGCGTCATCCTCACCCATGGCGGACGTTTCGCGGGCTATGCCCTCTACCTCCTCGATAACAAGCCCGTCTTCTGTTACAATCTCGCGGGCGTCGCCCGTTACTTCGTCAAGGG
This sequence comes from uncultured Akkermansia sp., assembly GCA_964605435.1. Classification (GTDB taxonomy): domain Bacteria; phylum Verrucomicrobiota; class Verrucomicrobiia; order Verrucomicrobiales; family V1-33; genus V1-33. The sequence goes on along the minus strand of CAZSDE010000306.1, from coordinate 1,824 downwards.
CGAGAATCCACTGACACCAGGTACGCATAAGATCGTTTATGCCTACGAACACAGCGGCGGTCTCGGCAAGGGCGGCACCGGAACCATCCAAGTGGACGGCAAGGTCGTCGGCACCGGCCAGATCGAGCGCACGCTGCCCTTCCGCCTCTCCCTCGATGAAACGCTCGACTGTGGCGAGGACACCGGCACCCCTGTCAGCGAGGATTACAGGACTCCCTTCAAGTTCACCGGTACCCTCCAGAAGGCCATCATTGAATTGAAATGATCGCGTGGGTTTTTCCCCGCGTCCCATGGTCCCGAACCCAGTGGTGGTGCCTCGCCCTCTGACAGTAGTCCTCAGAACATGCGCCGAAGGTCGGTGAAGGGGGATGCCGGGTGCCAGTTTGACTGGGTGTCGGCTCCCGCCCTCCGCCGCAGGGGATCGTGACGGAAAACCTTCAGGATGATTCCGGTTGGGGTGACGATGGCGAGGTGAAGGGCCGCGAGAATTATCATGGAGATGATTTGCCGGAGCGGCTGAGCGATCCGGTCGAGCAGTCGACCTGCCGTGTGGGCGTACGGCAGGGAGGCCAGCGCGGCCGCGAGATGGAGGAATCCGGGGAGTGCGATCCATGGGCTTTCGGCCGGAGCAGGTTTTCCGGCGAGGAACCATGCGGCCACCGTCATCGAGACGGCGGTGGCCGCCGCATGCAGTCGCCAGTGGCGTGGACCTTGCATCAGTCGTCGGGGCATGCGGGTGGCGCGGCGGTGACCGGGCAGAGGTCGGGCAGCTGACTGGTCCGGTCGATCCAGCAGTTGCCGATGACGAGCAGGGGAAGATTGGTGCGGCAGAAGCAGCGCCAGGCATCGGTGGGAGTGGCCACGATGGGTTCGCCGCGGACATTGAAGGAAGTATTGACGAGGACGGGAATGCCCGTGAGGCGCTCGAATTCGCTGAGCAGGGCGTGCAGGCGTCCGTGGCGCAGCGGGTCGACGGTCTGCACGCGGGCCGATCCATCGACATGCGTGACTGCCGGGATCGCGGAGAGCGGCTGCTGGAGCCGGTCAAATCCCCGCAGGGCGGGGTCTGGTGCCCGCAGGTGTTCGCTCCGCAGGGACGCCGTGAAAAGCATGTATGGCCAGTCGGCAGCGGGTGGCAGATCGAACCATTCGTGCGCCTTCTCCGCCAGCACCACCGGCGCAAACGGACGGAACGACTCGCGGAATTTGATCTGCAGGTTGAGGGACCGCTGCATGTCCGGCGGCCGGGGGTCGGCCAGAATCGATCGGTTGCCAAGGGCACGCGGGCCGAATTCCATGCGTCCCTGGACCCAGCCGAGAGCGCGCCCAGACGCCAGCCATGCCGCCGTCCGCCGGATCAATTCGTCATCGCGCAGTATTTCGTAGCAGGCACCGGCGGCATCGAGCTGACGGCAGATTTCGTGCTGAGAATACTCCGGGCCGAGAAAGCCGCCGGCCATGCGGTCGGTTCCCCCCGCGGGCGGCAGTTCTCCGCGGGCGGAGGCCACCGCGAGGGCGGCACCGAGCGCAGCACCAGCGTCGCCTGCCGCCGGCTGCACCCAGACCCGCGCGAATCCCGAGTCCCGGGCGATGCCCGCATTAGCCACGCAGTTGAGTGCCACCCCGCCGGCCATGCACAGGGCGGATTCTCCCGTCCGTGCGCGGGCCGTGCGCGCCATGCGCAGAACGATTTCCCCGGTCACGTCCTGAATGGAGCGGGCAATGTCCGCATGGCGCTGCTCGAGGGGATCCGATGGCCTCCGCGGCGGGCCACCGAAGAGGCGATGGAAGCGACCACTGGTCATGCGCTCGCCAGTGAGGAAC
>CAZSDE010000305.1:4212-5067 GCA_964605435.1 uncultured Akkermansia sp. | reverse complement strand
GGAGTTCCTCACGAAGAACTACAACCCGAGATCGTTCACGAGCGGTTCCCCGAACGCCAGAATCATGCAGTGGCTTAACCTCATGCGCACCGCATGGCAGTCACCCGACCTCGTCTTCCCGGCCGCCGAAACCTACGTCCGCGAATTCCAGCGCCCGGCAGGCGAACTGGCCACCGAAGACCAGTTCTTCAACTACGGCAACGCCTACGCCGACCAATCGTTCTTCCGCCAGCCCGCCGACAAGCTGGCCACCTCCCTCGGACGCACCACCATGGTCCGTGCACTCGACGCCTTCATGCCCTGCGCCGGCCCAGTCACGAATCAGCGCTGCCTCGCCGTCGATGTCCTCTCCGGCCTCAGCCAGGCCGCCAGCCAGAACAAGGAAACCCGCACGAAACTGCGCGACGCCTTCGCCCCGCTCCTCGGCACGGAACTCATCGCCGCCGCCCTCGCTCACGAGAATTCCGCGGAAACCGGCGACGCCATCCGCAAGGTCATCGCTGCCCAACTCGACGCCATCCGCAAACTCCCGGAGGATGCCCAGCGCGACCTCGCCGCCATGATCCTCATCCTCGATCAGCGCCTCAGCTCAGCCAGCGGCAACGAAAACGCCACGTCCCTCACCACATGGGCCAACGATACCCTGTCAGGCAACATGGAGGAGGCCGTCGCCGCCTTCCTCAAACCCACCTCGCCAGCCAAATCAGGCAAACCGATCTCGGGCGACCACGAACTGAGCACCCGCATCGTCCGCTTCCTCAATCCGCTGGCCCGCTCGAAACCAGCAGACGCCACCTCGGTCTTCCTCCGCGCCCGCTCCCTCGTCTCGGAAAACCGCAAGGCCGGAGCCCCGTC
>CAZSDE010000305.1:0-4202 GCA_964605435.1 uncultured Akkermansia sp. | reverse complement strand
ATCGACTACGGCGACGGCTCGAGCGTCCTCGGCTACACCCTCGCCCAGATCGCTCAGCCGCTCCAGACATCGGGCAATCAGTCGCCCTCCAGCGAGGCCGCTCTCAATTTCCTCTCGTTCGTCTTCAGCGCAACCACGCCAGCCGACGGATTCCCCGTGGAATGGCGACCGGAACTCTCGGCCATCACTGGCAACCAGACCCTCGCCGCCAGCACCGTCCCAGGCGAGAAACCGGAAATCCTCCGCTTCGACAGGGACCGCATGGCCAAAGTCGCCGCCGCCGCAGGCCCGCACCTCCCCGCCCTCTCGGCCGGGCTCGTCGCTTCGTTCGCCCAGATCCCGAACCGGAATGACGAAACGGACCGCAAACTGCTCGCGGAACGCGCTGCCGGCAGCGACCCGGACCAACCGGTCGCAGCCCTCATCAATGCCGCGGAACGCTTTGCGAGCGCCAAACCCAAGGACGGCCGCCTCCCCGCCGCCGACACGGAACCGCTCTTCAGCCTCGTGGAACCATGGCTGCGCAGCGACACGGCTCCCCTCGCGGTCCGCCTCAGCGTCGCCCCGGCCCTCCTCGAGAAACGCAACGGCACCACCACCCACCCAGGCTCCCCGGAACTCCACCGCCACCTCGCCTCCCTCCTCGCGACGGCATGGCAACAGCAGGTCCCCGTCACTTCCAGCCACACCACCACCATCCTCAGCGCCTTCCTCGAATCCTCGGGCTCTGCCGATTTCTCGGAAACGGACCGGCCCCTCGCCGAATCCCTCCTCTCCGGATGGTCCCGCGCCACCGCCGCCCGCCAGAACCCACGCGGCTCGTTCAATTACCGCGGACCACAGCCAGGCGACCCCGAAATCCTCCGCCACATCGTCCCCATCGCCCTCCGCCTCAACGACGATGCCACCCTCACGAAACTGATGACCTCAGCCCGCGGCATCGCCGACAGTGGCTGGCTCCACCGCTTCGTCACCTCGGGCCGCCACGAACTGGCCCGCCGCATCTTCCGCTCGGGCGGCGAGGAACTCTTCGGAGCCCCACGCCAGAACTCCGCCACATGGCTCCCGGATCAGGAAAAAGCCCGCACGGAATTCCTCGCAGGATTCGACTCGGAAGACGAACGCTTCTCCGCCGCCATCGTCCTCGCCAGCATCCCGGACGATCCCTCGCTGGCCTCGGTCACCACCCCGGAGAAACCTCCCACCCGCAAGGAACGCCTGCGCGAACTCGCCGCCCGCATGCCGGCCACCTTCCGCAACCCGCTCGCCCTCGAACGCTGCCTCGGCATCTTCCTCGAAGAACCGGAAGCCATCACGCTCGTCGCCCCGCAGATCGATGCATGGGCCGCCCTGCAAACCCTCGGCACCATCTCACAGGTCGAGGAATCCCAGCAGCGCAGCCGCCGCATCCGCCTCTTCACCGCCAGCCTCAATGGCCGGCTCGAAAAAGGCGACCTCGACGCCCTCTGCACGACCATGGAACAAATCGGGGCCAATGCCGCCAGCCGTCAGTCGGGCTACCTCCGCGAAGCCATCCGCGCTATCTACCCTGCCTGCGAAAAGGCGTCTCCCTCCTTCTGGAAATCCGCCGACGCCGCCGGACGCAGCCGCCTCCGCAAGGCATGGCGCGCCGTCGCCCTCGTGGAGGAAAACCAGGGTTCCTTCGAAACCCCACTCGGCCGCCGCCTCCTCCGTGCCATGCTCCAGCACGCCGCGGACGACCGCATGGACGAATTCGCCGCAGAAGCGGCCTCGACCCCGAAACGCATCCGCACCGGCCTCGCCCGCGCCCTCGAATCGCTCAACCTCCCGAACGATTTCACGGCTGCCCTCGCCACATGGCCCAGCATCGCCGCGGACACCACGGTCCCGCAGACGTCCCTCTTCCTCCGCACACTCGACCAGCCCATCGCATGGCCCGGCCCGGACAAGGCGGAATCGCCATGGTTCGCCCCGCTCGTCACCGCCGGGATCTTCACGGCCGCCGACCTCGTCTCCGCAGCCCCCGGACTCATGGAGCAATTCCCGCGCAATGGCCGCACCGCCATGGAACTCGCGGTCCTCATGGCCGACGCCGGAAAAACGGAGGATGCCCTCGCTGCACTCGCCAAGGCCCAATCGGCCGCACCCCAGGATTCCCCCTCGGCCACCGCCGCCCTCACGCTCGCCCGGGCCGAAATCCTCGACCGCGCCACGAAATTCGACGACGCCCTCGCGGCCCTCGCCGCTCTCCCGGAAGCAACCCTCGCGGAAGCCTCGGTCCCGGAAGCCACCCGCAACCGCATCTCCAACCTCAAGGCCGCCCTCACCCAGCAGATCGCCTTCACCACCGGAGGCCTCCGCGCCGCCCTCGCTCCGGTCGCCGAAGGCCTCGCCAAGGCCCCGGACGACCTCGCACTCTGGAAAGCCGCCGCCGTCGCCTTCGAAACGGCCGCCAAAGCCCAGACCCGACTCGGCAAACACAGCGACGCCGCAACCTCGCTCTCCATGGCATGGTCCATCGCCAGCCGCCTCGGCTCCCGTTCCCCCAACGCGGAAACCGCGGCCCTCCTCGCCGGCATCACCGCCGAACTCCGCAGCGCCCGCATCGCCGCCCACGACGCCGCCGCGCCCGTCGACCTCATCACCCTGAAATCGGAAGCCGCCACCAACCCGGATAATGCCATCCCCACGGAAGCAGATGCCATCCGCCCGGACTTCGACGATTCCTCATGGCCACGCACCACCGGACCTGCAGGCTGGGGATCTCTCCCCGGTGCCCCCGCCATCTCATCGGCCCTCAACCCAGCCAGCCTCCGCTGGTTCCGATTCCGCTTCAAAGCCGATCCCGCCACCGTCCGCAGCCTCGTCGCCACCATCTCGGCCGACGACGCCTGCGCCATCTGGCTCAATGGCAACCCCATCCACCGCGTCGACCTCCCACCCAACTCCCTCACCCCCACAATCCGCAAATCCCGCGTCTCCACCGTCACCACCTCATGGAAACCGGAGGTCTCCACGGACAATGTCCTCACCGTCGCCCTCTGCCAGTCACCCCAGGGCATCAAATCAGGCCACCTCAGCCTCACCCTCGCGGCCAATGACTTCGCCAACCCCACGGACGCCGGCAAGTCCATCGACACCAAAGCCACCGCCACCGCACTCGGTGACGCATGGTCCCAGTTCCCCGACGCCTTCCGCGAAGCCATCACCGCGGCCCAGTGAAACCCCGGCAGAAGCACGATTTTCCGCAATCACGTGTAACGGGACACCACCCTGCGTCGCCATGAATCCCGGGGACGCGGAACACAGCGCAACCCCATCACCAAAACCTACCAATACCCCTGAACCAGAGATTGCCATCTCCTTCCAACCCATGAAATCCATCCTCCTCGCTCTCCTCGTCGTCCCAGCCCTCGCCTTCGCCCAAGCCGAAGGAAAACCCGGCAAACCCGGCCGCGGCCCCGGCGCTGGCAAAGGACCCGGCAAAGGCCAACGCCCCAACCCGGAAGCCCAATTCAAGAAACTCGACACCAACGCCGATAGCTCGGTCTCCCTCGACGAATTCAAAGCCGGTCCCCAAGGCAAAAAAGACGCCACCAAGGCCGAAGAAATGTTCAAACGCCTCGACAAAGACAGCGACGGCAAACTCACCCTCGAAGAATTCAAAACCCGCGGCCCCAAAAAGCCAGCCGGCCCAAAACCAGAAGGCGATGCCCCCAAAGCCGACGCCCCCAAGGCAGACGCTCCGGCCGCCGAGGCCAAGTAATCGCATGGCCATCAGGGCCCTGGCTTAAGCAGGCCATCAAGGCCTGAGGTCCATCAGAGCGCCGTTCTCCCACCGCGGGGAACGGCGCTTCTTTTTCACCGGAATCTCACGGCTGGTTACCCGCGTTTCCGGTGAATTTGGCATCTTGCCGATTTCCTGCCGATTCCGGCACCATTCCTGCCTCCCTGTCATGCGCGCACGGCATCCCTCCCGTTTCCCGCTCAAGCCCAAGCCCTGAACCCTCCACACTTCCATGAAACGCCCGCTCGTCCTGGCCTTCACACTCTGGCTCGCCGCCACCGTTCCGCTCCCGGCTGATTCGTTCTTCCCAATCACCGGGGTCTCGTCAGCGACGGCAGCGACCGACTTGTTTCCGGCTTCCCGTCTCATCGAAGGCCCCGGCGTCGGCTTCCAGGCCACCGAACCCCACAACCGCACAAGTTCGCTCACCTGG
>CAZSDE010000304.1:2395-5081 GCA_964605435.1 uncultured Akkermansia sp. | reverse complement strand
GGGGGCCCCCAGGGGCCGGGCCCCGCGCGGCCCCCCCCCCCCGGGGGGGGGAGGGGGGGGGGGGGGGGGCGCGGGGCCGGGGGGGGGGGGGGGGGGGAGAGAGAGAGGGCCCGGGGGGGTAGAAGGCGGGGAAGATGAAGCCGAAGAGGGCGCCGATGAGGAGTTTTCCGATGAGGAGGGGGACGTAGGAGAGCGAGGCGTAGGAGGCCTCCTGACCCTTGGGGGCGATGGCCGCGGCGTATTCGTAGACCCGTGGGGAGTAGAATGCCTCACCGATGGAGAAGCCGATCTGCCAGAGCACGATCATGATGTACCATGGATTGACGGGGCCTTTGAGTTCCATGTAGCCGTGGCCGATCCAGTGCCGTTGGCGAGTCCGGCGAAGGCGGACGTGGGCAGGCACATGAAGAGGAAAGAGGCAGCTGTGAGGAATCCGCCGAGGATGACCATGGACCATGAGGAAGCGCGGCGGGTGAGCACGCCGATGACGGGAGCCAGCACGAGGATGAGGATGCCGTTGATGGCATTGAAGCGGCCCACTTTCACATCCGGGCCGAGTTCCTGCATGGTGAACTTCGGGAGGACGTAGTCCATGACATTGAAGACCACCTTGAGGCAGCCGATGAACGCGAGGAAGGCGAGCAGGCGACCGAAGCCAGGTTCGCGGATGAGTTTCCCGAAGAAGGCGGCCGCGGCCTTGGCGGACGATCGGATGGTGGCCCCGATGGATTGCCCGGCGGTGTCTGCCGGGGAGTCGGGGGCATCGCGGTGCGGTAGGGAGAGAGCCCTGCGATGGCGAGGGGACCGCCCGGCGTGGCACCCGACTTGACGGCGTCGAAGATGAACCATGAGACCATGAAGCCGAAGTTCATGATGGCGTAGAAGAGCGAGAAGGCGACCGTGCGCTGTTCCGTGGTGGTGACCTTGCGGAGGGCTGCCACGAGAACCGGTGTGCAGAGCGCCTCGCCGGCTGCGAGTGGGAACAGACCGAACGCGAGGGCGACGAACGGATGACCAGAGAAGGCCATGACGAGTCGGGTGAGCAGGCAGAGGGCGACGCCGATGATGAGGGTGCGGCGGATTCCGATGGCATCGGTGACCGAGCCGACGAGCAGGGTGATGACCGACATGGTGATGGCCCATGTGGTGATGAGGGCCGAGGTTTGAGCATCCGAGAAACCGAGGTCGGCTGCCATCCAGAGCACGAGGGTGCTGTTGAGGAGTTTGTAGGCCGTGACGCTGAAGAGTTTGAGGGCGAAGGTGAACCAGAGGGCCGGGGGCGCGCTGCCGAGGCGGAGCATGGCGAAGGCACCCACCCCGAGGATGGAGAGACCGATGACCGTGCCCGGGACCACGCCGAAGCCGAGTTTGCGTGCCGAGAGGAACCCGACGAGCGTGCAGAAGAGAGCGAGGAGCAGAGAGCGGAGCAGCAGAGTGCCGGGGTGCGGGGAAGAAGGCATGGCAGACGGAACGGGGTCGACGGCGTCAGGGTGGGGCCGGAAGCGTGGAGTCACAAGCCCGGAGGAACGGGTGCCTCCTGCTTCCATGATGATGGAAGTGGCTTGCGGGGATGCCTGCGAGCGTTTCTGGTGCGCTTCTCCGAAGATTTCCCATGACGACCCAGGTCAGTACCCAGTTCTACCATCATGAAGCCGACTTCCGCCTGCGGTGCGGGGAGGAACTTCCTGGGTTTACGATGGCGTATGAGACGTGGGGGGAACTGAATGCCGACCGGAGCAATGCGGTGCTGCTGTTTCATGCGCTTTCCGGGAGTCAGCATGCGGCTGGATACAATCCGTCCGTGCCGGGTACTGGTGAGCGATGGACCGAGGAATGACATCATGGCTGGTGGGAGGATTTCATCGGGCCCGGCAAGGCCCTTGATACGGGGAAGTGGTTCGTGATCTGTGCGAATAGTCTTGGCGGGTGTTATGGGACGACTGGGCCGTCGTCGCTCCATCCGCGGACTGGAAAGCCATGGGGTTCTGCCTTTCCGCAGGTCACGGTGAGCGACAACGTGCGGGCGCATCTTCTGCTGCTTGATCATCTGGGAATCCGGTCGCTGCATGCGGTCATGGGGGCGAGTGTCGGGGGGCTGTGTGCCTTGAATCTGGCGACGACGGCTCCAGAGCGGGTGCGTCTGGTGGTGCCGATTGCGAGTGGCTGCCGGACGACCGTACTGAACCGCCTGATCATTTTCGAGCAGATCATGGCGATTGAGAACGACCGGAATTTCCGTGGGGGTGACTACTATGGGGGGGAACCGCCGACGTATGGACTGGCGCTGGCGAGGATGATTTCGCACAAGACCTTTGTGCATCTGGACGAGATCGAGAAGCGGGCGCGGGGGGATGTGCGGCAGCCGGACGAGGGATTGAGCTGGTACCGACTTCAGGACAATGTGGAGAGTTATATTCTCCATCAGGGAACGAAGTTCGTTCGGCGGTTTGATGCGAACACCTATCTGCGCATCTGCGGGATGTGGAGCAGTTTTGATCCTGTGAGGGAAGGCGGGGCGGAGTCGTGGGGGGAACTGCTCGGGCGCTGCCGGCGGCACCGGCATCATTTTCTGGTTTTCAGCATCGACAGTGATTTCTGCTTCTATCCGGAGGAGCAGGCCTCTCTGGTGCGGCATCTCGAGGATGCGGGGGTGAGTGTCATGCACATCACCGCGCACAGTCACAAG
>CAZSDE010000304.1:1278-2385 GCA_964605435.1 uncultured Akkermansia sp. | reverse complement strand
CTTGATGCGGCGCGGCCCGAGCCGGAAGCGGCGACTGATCCGGGGATGTGACCTTGATTGGTCAGGTATCGAGGAAGATCCTTGTGGTTCTTGGGGTGATGCCCGTGAGGAGGTGCCATGGAATGGTGTCGGCCCTCGCGGCCAGTTCCGTGGCGGTGATGGTGGCTTGGCCGTCCGAGCCGAGCAGGACGGCGGCATCGCCGGCGGCCGGTGGGGAGTCGAGGTGGGAAACGTCCGCCATGATCTGGTCCATGGTGATGCGTCCGAGGATGGGGCAGCGCTGGCCGTGGATGAGAACGCAGGCTCCCTTGCCTGAAGCGTGGCGAGGGTAGCCATCGCCGTAGCCTGCGGTGATGGTGGCGATGCGCATGGGGTGCGGGGTCACGAAGGCGCGGCCGTAGCTGATGCCGTGTCCGGCTGGGAGGTCGCGCACGAGCGAGATGCGGGCCGACCACTGGAGGACGGGTTGGACGAGGTGCTGCCAGGCCGGGATTGGAGAGATTCCATAGAGGAAGAGCCCGGTGCGGGCCATTTCGCCTGGCGGGTGCGGGTAGTCGGTCAATCCCGCGCTGTTGGCGAGATGGATGCGGAAGTCGCCGAACGAGCGGCGCCATGGCTGGACGGCTTGCCGGAAGGCGGCGGCCTGCTGGAGAGTGAATTCCCGGTCTTCATCGGCCGAGGGGAAGTGGCTGCTGACGGAATCGAGCCGGAGGCAGGGGTTGTGGTGGATGGCCTCGAGGAGTTGGGCGGCGTGTTCCGGGAGGGAACCGATGCGGCCCATGCCGGTATCGATGACGAGATTGACGGGCTGGACCTTTCCGAGGCGGGCGGCGGCTTTGCGGAAGGCGAGGATTTCCGCGAGGGACGAGACAGCTGGAATCCAGCCGCGGGCGGTGACATCGCTGATTTCTTCCGGGAGGGACGGGCTGAGCAGGTAGATGGGGGGGCAGGGGTGCGGGGTGGTGGCTGCTGCGGCTGCGGCTGTTTCGGCCTCGTCCGGACAGGCTACCGCAAAGGCGCCGACGGTGCCGGCGAGGGCGGCGGCGACCCCGGCGAGGCCGTGTCCGTAGGCGTCCGCCTTGACGATGGCCATGACCAGTTCCGGTC
>CAZSDE010000304.1:0-1268 GCA_964605435.1 uncultured Akkermansia sp. | reverse complement strand
GCGCTGATCTTCGCGCAGGTGGCCACGGGCGCTGCCTCCGGCGAGGCGGCCGGCTGCGTGGGCATTGGCGCGGAGGGCAGCGCAGTTGATTTCCGCGCGGCAGCGGAGGCCGCGGGTGCGGGGTGGGTCGTCGCAGTCTGCCGTGACGAGGCGCTGAGGTTCCGCCCGTGGATGAGGGGAAGAAGCGGGTGAGGGATCAGTTCCTTGCGGGCGGTCGGTGGGCACTGGGTGGGGATGGTGGCGCGGACTGGATGCCGTGCAAGAGATGCGGCGAGGGAAGTTCCGTCTGAAACAGACGCTTGTCGGCGTCCGGCCTGCTGTCTAAGGAGCCGGATGATTCACTTCTGGAAAATGAACGGGGCGGGCAACGACTTCGTGGTTCTCGACAACCGGGACGGTCGTTATGGGTTGAGCCGCGGGCAGATTGCGGCGTTGTGTGATCGTCACCGCGGGGTGGGGGCCGATGGCCTGCTGGCGGTGGAGGTGGCGCAGGGTGGGGCGGATTTCCGGATGCGGTATTACAATGCGGATGGTGGAGAAGCCGAGATGTGCGGGAATGGGGCGCGGTGTTTTGCGCGGTTTGCGAACATGCTGAGCGGCTGGAAGCTGGAGTCGGTGACCTTCGAGACGCCTGCCGGGGTGATTGGGGCGACCTTTCATGGGGACCATGTGCGGCTGCGGATGAGTGAACCGCACGACTGGCGGTCCGGGCTGCGGCTGGGCGTTGCTGGAACCGAACTGAGTGTGGAATCGGTCAATACCGGGGTTCCGCATGCCGTGGTTTTCGTGGACGATCTGGAATCGGTTCCCGTGCGGGAGTGGGGGGCGGGGCTGCGGTATCATGAGGCCTTTGCGCCGAAGGGGACGAATGCGAATTTTGCGAAGGTGCTGGCTCCGGGCAGTCTGGCGATCCGCACCTACGAACGCGGGGTCGAGGACGAGACCCTTGCGTGCGGGACCGGAATGGTGGCCTGTGCGCTGGTGCATGCCGTGCAGAGCGGTTGTGCGAGTCCCGTGCAGGTGCGGGTGAAGGGGGGAGACACGCTTGCGGTGGGATTTGTGCGTGACGGTGCCGGATTCCGCGATGTGACTCTGACTGGTCCGGCCGACCTTGTTTTTTCCGGTGAAATTCCGGTTCCTGCGTGATCGCATCCGGGCCCACGACCGCGCCTACTACGAGCTGGACGCACCGACCATCCCCGACGCCGACTACGACCAGCTGGTCCGTGAACTCCGGTCGCTCGAGTCCGTCCACCCGGACCTGATCA
>CAZSDE010000303.1:0-5091 GCA_964605435.1 uncultured Akkermansia sp. | reverse complement strand
TACGATCCGTCAATGCCCTCCCCAGATGCGCTCGGCCGCATGTACGGTGTCTGGGAAGACTGAACTCCGCTCGCCCTCACTCACGGAAGCGGACGCGGGACGTAATTCCCCGTCTGCTTTTCATTGGCCTGCGACCACATGCGCGAGCGTGCCCTGCCAACCGCAGCCAGGCACCAACCGGCACGTCCGCCACTCACGGAGCCTTTGCGCTGCAGCCATGCACCCGGAGCACCCTCACCGTGGTGGCCTTGCCATCGATGCTCAGGGAGCGCTGCTCGACGGAACAGTCAAGCAACGACGAACTCGTCAGCGAACCTCCTCCGTTTTCCTGAAATTCCACCTGATAGCGGGAGTCACCAGTTCCCGACATACGATAGCGCTTGAATCCCTCGCCACCAGCCACCCGGCTAACAACCCAGCCGTTCTCTTCCGTCACCTCGCCAGCAGGAAACTGATTCCCGTTCTGCTCCACCGCATCAAGATTGATCTCGGTCACCACCGGATACTTCGCATCGGACATCCAGCACTGCATCGTCGCAAAAACCTGCGGATGGACGCGTAGTTCCGGGGCATTGACACCGGATTTTTCATGGGCGGCCCGCAACCCCATGACTCCCGCCACGGCGGCGGCACCAAGGAGAACGGAGATCCTGCGGGATGAACGGAAAACGGGAGTTTTCATGGCAATCAAATCACTGGCAATCAAAGCGCTGCCAAGCCACCCGAGACCTTCTCAGGCCTCCACTTTCTTCGCGGCAGGCGGGGAACGGAAGAAGGCCATGAACAGGAGCAGAACGCCGAGGGCTCCAACCGCCGGAATCGTCCAGATTTTGTCCCACGCCTTCACCCCTGCGACCGTGTACTTCTCCGCGACCGCGCCCTGGATGTACGAACCCACGAACATCCCGAGGCCATAGGTCGCAAAGGCGATGAATCCCTGCGCAGCGGAACGGATCTTCGCATCCGCCCGCTCGTCCACGTAAACCTGGCCCGTCACAAAGAAGAAGTCGTAGCAGATCCCGTGCAGAATCACCCCGAGGTACACTGGCCACATCGAAGCACCCGCTTCGTGCCCCGCGAAAAGCAGGTAGCGACCCGCCCAGGCCACCATGCCCGCCACCAGCATCCACTTCACTCCCAGCCGGGCAAAGAAGAGCGGGAACACCAGCATGAAGAAGATCTCGGACATCTGACCCCAGCTCATCGTCCCCGCCACATCCGTCACTCCGCGGTCCGCAAGGAACGATCCCGTCATATTGTAGTAGAACGCCAGCGGAATGCAGATGAGGAACGATCCAATCATGAAGATCGCAAACGAACGGTCCTTCATGAGCGACAGTGCATCGAGCCCCAGAATGCTGCCAATGCTGGCTTTGTCACCCTTGGCCCGCGGCGGCGTATGCGGCAGCGTGAAACTGAAGATCCCCAGCACGATGCCGGCAATGGCCGCCACATGGAAAATCCGCACGTCGAGGTCGATCTCCATCTTGCTTACCAATTGCCCGGCTGCAATCCACCCGATCGTTCCAAGGACCCGAACCCCCGGAAACTGACGGCCCGGATTCGACATCTGAGCAAAGGCCACGGAATTCGTGAGGGCCATCGTGGGCATGTAGCAGAGCGTATGCGCCAGCAGCAGGGGGTAGAACGAACCGAAAGACGTCTGCTGCGACGCCAGATAAATGAAGAGCGCACCCAGAAGATGCAGCACCCCGAGCACCCGCTCGGCCGCAAAGAACCGGTCGGCAATCATCCCCATGAAGAAGGGAGCAATCATCGCGGCCAGATTGGTCGTCGCATAGCAACTCGCCGCCTGCACATCGGTGAATCCCATCTTCTTGGTCAGAAAGGCATAGCCAGTCGCAAACCACGCCCCCCAGACAAGATACTGGAGGAACATCATGAGGGATAGCTTGGTGCGGACAGACGGATTCATGCGCGTAAGTGGTGAAAGCTCGGCGCGACCCTAGGAAGTTCCCTCGGCCGCGGCAAGTCCCGAAACGCAGCCCGCTTCAGATTTCTTCCGGCAGATCCACCGCACCCGCGTAATACGTCCGCAGGTAGTCCCCAAGGGCCTCACGCCACGGGCGGGGTGTGCAGCCGAGCGACCGCAGCCGCCGGGTCGACATGGCCGTCCAGACGGGCCGCGCAGCCCGGAACGACTTCATGGTCGCCAGCGCAAGCGGTTCGACCTGCCTCACCCTGAGGGGCAATCCCAGTTCCGCGGCGAGATCGAGCGTCGCCTGACCATATTCCTGCCAGCTGCACGATCCCTCGCTGCAGAGATTGAGAACCCCTGTGATGCCGGGCTGGCCCAGCAGCCAGCCGATCATGTCGGCAAGGTCATGACTGTACGTCGGGACCGACCATTTGTCGGCCACGGCCGCACAGGCTTCCCCCCGCAGCGCCTGCCGCAGGATCTGATCCGGAAACGCCGGGCGGTCGGGCCCGAAAACCCACGAAACCCGCGCCACCACCGCATCCGCCCCGCTCGCCAGCACCAACTGCTCACCCTCGGCCTTCGTAGCCGCATAAACCCCCAGCGGCTGCACCGAGTCGTCCTCCGCCCGCAGCCCGGGAGACCGCCCGTCATAGACATAATCCGTCGACACATGCACCAGCCTCGCCCCCTGCGCCCGGCAATGCGCAGCCATCCTCCGCGGGGCCTCCGCATTCACCATGGCTGCCTCCTCCGGATGCTCCTCGCACCAGTCCAGCAGCGTCGCCGCCGCACAGTTCACCACCACATCATAGCGCGCCCCGCCAAAATGATCGTCAATCTGCTCCGGAACGGTCAGATCGAGCGCCTTGCGGTCCCATGCGACCACCCGGTGCCCACGCTGCCGCAGCCTCCGCGCCACTGCCCCGCCCAGCCGTCCCCCCGTTCCGGTCACGACCACCCGCAAGCCGGCTCCCGCCGACGCTCCCTCGCCCGATTGTGTCACCTGATCGTCCATGCCGTTGCCCTGCCCCACTCCCGCACCACCCGCAACCTCGCTCCGCCTGCCTGGGATTTACCGGAATCAGCACTTGCATTCACGCCCGCCAACGATCACAAATCCCACCCGTCGGTTCATCCGGCCCTTCGGGCTGTAGCACAGCTTGGTAGTGCGCTTGCATGGGGTGCAAGAGGTCGTGGGTTCGAATCCCGCCAGCCCGACCATCACCGCCCCACTCCGGGAAATCTCCCCGGGGTGGGGCTTTTTTCGGGGTCAACTTCTAATGCCGCTTCTGAGGTTCAGATTTGGAAGACCTGGGAAAATCATCGGACAGAGCAGTGATTTCTCCGTACCAACCCTGCGGAAAGCGCCATGGCAGCGCTCCTTGCTTTCACAATCCATGGTGGCGTCTATGCCATGCGAGATGCTCCGCCAGCGGCCGGAGCCGGGCACGCTCGTGGAACTGCAGCAAGCGGCCATCGTGCTCACTCAACCGTCGTCCCTGCGGAGCAAACTCACGGAACCGCGTGGCGGCCACCCGGATCACAAAATCATCCCCACAGGGCACGGCGGTCCAGAGCCCTTCGTCGAACATCCAGTGCGCATCGGGGGTCAGTGCCAGCCCATTCCCAGGATCGTCGTTTCCGGAAAGGGCATGCTGATGAATGTGTGCTGCCTGCACGAGTGAGGTCGTTTCCGTGTCCAGCCGGTAACCGGTGAGTGCGCACGTGAAATAATATCCGGCGAGCACGTCCGATTTGAAGCGGCTATCGCGTCCCGCCTTCTGGCGCGCCTTGAATTCCACCGCCTCCTCCCGCAGCAGGGCAACCTCATCCGATGCCGGCACCGGCAGCCGCAGCCGCGCGCACAGCATCACCTGCTCGCGCGCCGTGAAGTAGAGCGACACGAGGGTCTCCCGCGCCCGCCGCCGGAACGCCTCGTCCTGCAGGCACCGGAAAAAGCCCGGATCCAGCTGGCACAGCCGCGTGCTCGCCTTCGCCGGCGATGGCTCGCCGCCCGCCGTGAACCGATCCCAGACACGGTCCCCGCCAAGTGCATGAAACGGCATCGCAATGTCCGGCTGATTGCCCTGCCGTTCCCGCACCAGTTCCCAGTAATCCCGGAAACGCGATACCAACCGCACATCGTACCTCACCCAGCCATCCAGCACTTCCTCCGCCTCCACCAGTTCCAGCACGACCAGCATCATGAGCGGCTTATGCGGAGCCACGCCGCGGGCCGCTGTGCGCGCCGTACGCAGATTCGCCAGCTTGCCCAGCCAGCTGGCGCAGAGTTCCCTCTCGGCATTCATCGCAATCTCATACCGTTGCCCTGCACTTTTCCGCAAGTGCTCAGCCGATTCCCCTTCCCGGCAAAACCCGACCACAGGGACCCTCGGAAGCCTTCGCTGGATGCCACAGTTTTCATGCCATGGAAAACCGGCACCAAAGGGAGAATCAGGAAGCAGGCCCCGCCTCGAGCCTGTGGAAGAACCCGGCCTCGGAGCGCGGCTGGGAATCCTTCCAAAGGGCGTGGCGCACCGCAGAAGAAGGTCGAGGCCTGCAAATGCGGAGCCGCGAAGCCTTCCGGAATAAGGCCCGACTTCCGCAGGGGATGCATCCTCCGTGTCCACGGCTCAGCCGCTCTGCCAACCACTGCACAATCCGTATCCAATGCCGGGACCGGTTCTTCAACAGGGCCCCGAGCGCCAGGATGCCTGTCCTTCTGCCCCAATCCGTCGCTTCTGTCGTTGGCTTCGGTACGTTCGGAAATAGCCTGATCCTTTGCCGTGATCTCAATACGGAGCCGCCACGGCCGCGAACGCCATGTCACTGAAATCGTGGAGCGCCTTCACTTCACCGAGACCCTTGCCGTGAATCCTTGCAGCGTAGAGCACACCCTTGCTCACCCAGACGAGGCGCTGCCGGTCGAGATCCGCCCATTCCCACTCCGGGTGGTCCAGGACGGTCCCGCTTTCCGGATGAAGCAGACGGTGGGTATCGTAGTAGCAGCCGCTGCCGACGGGAGGATCAACCGCCGCATGCGCCGACTTCTCAAGCACCCAGCCTTTCGGCAGCGGCTTCGTAAATACCGTCACCTTCGGCAAGCAGTAAGGCGACTCACGCCGCAGCAGTCTCCAGCCATCACGTTG
>CAZSDE010000302.1:2079-5092 GCA_964605435.1 uncultured Akkermansia sp. | reverse complement strand
CAATCCGGACACCCCATGCCCGATCCGGTCGCCCGCACCACCGAACCAGCCAGCACCACAAGGTACAGAAGCACGAGGGTCAGCAACGCAAGACGCGGGAGCAGGCGGTCGGCTTTGGTGGCCATGATGGTCAGAGTCTCGGGAAAACTGTCATCTCTCCGGAAACAGAGCGGGCGCTGAGACTCTCAGCGCCCGCGGTGATCATGATCTGTGGAGAACGGGAGATTGTCTCACTGAACCACTGGGGCGGGGGCCGGGGTGGGCGGCGCTGCCGGAGCCGGGGTGGCGGCAGGGGTTTCGGCGAGTCCGAGTTTCTTCGCGGCCTCTGCACCGAAGGGAGTGTCGCGGAATTTCGGCGCATCCTTTTCCCATCCTTCGAAGCTCTTCTGGTCGACCACGTGGAGGAGAGACTTCATGTTGCCGTGAGCTGCGCCGCAGAGCTGGCCGCAGATGACTTCCGAGTCGCCGAGGGCAGACGGGATGAACCACATGCGGCTGACTTTGCCAGGGTCGGCATCCTGAGCGATGCGCATGCCGACGAGGGCGAGATTGTGGATCACATCCTTCGAAGTGACGGCGATTTCCACTTTCTTGCCCTTGGGAAGGAAAAGCTCGGGGACCACGATATCGTCGAGGCCATTGGGATCTTCCGGGTCAATCCCAATGGGGTTCGCCGAGCTGATGAGGAAGCGGTTCGTCATGCCGAATTTGCCGTCTGCACCGGTGTAATGGAAGTTCCATTTGAATTGTTCGGCCCATGCATTGATGCGGACGTCGGGATCCGGGAACTGATCGACGCGCGTGGCCCAGAGTGGAAACGCGAAGCCGAGGAGAAGGATGACCTCCGTAATGATGACACCGATCTCAAGGTGGCTGGAAGCGTGACTGGTGACACCGGTGTACGACGCCTTCGGGTTCCGTTTCCGGTAGAAGCGGAAGAGGGAATAGCCAATGAAAATGCTCCACCCAAGGCCGAGGGCAAGCATGAACCAGTGCACAATCTCGAGCATGTGGTCGAGCATGTGGCCATGCTCCGAGCCGACGGGCGGGATACCGAGGAGTTTATTGAGAAGTCCCATAGCGGAAGGATGGAGGAATGGAGGGGATCAGGGCTGCGGATTGGTGGCAGCAAAGCGGCGGGCGCGGCGGATGAACGAGATGACCACTGCGAGGATGGTGCCGAACACGAGAATGAGAGCACCCAGCATCACGAACACGGCTCCATTGGCGGCCATGACGGTGACTTGGCCATCCTGACCGATGCAGGTGGCACAGGCGATGGAGAGGGATAGGCTCATGATTGGGGAGGGTTTTCCGGATTCAGACGATGATGGTGGGGGCCTTCTTGCGGACGTACCAGATGGTGTAGGCGATGAGGACGGCAGCGATGACACCGAAGCCGACTCCATAGGCCCTCAGTTCCTCTGTGACGCTGTTCTCTCCGAGATACGCGTACGCCAGCATCCCGAGGTCGAAGAGAATCGCCAGCACGAGAAAAAAGACGTGAAAGGTTTTGAGGGACATGGCAGCAATCGGTTCAGGGCTGCAGAAAGGAATTATGGATCGGGTCGCTGTAAGCCAGACAGAAGAGGAACATCATGGCAGCGAAGAAGATCATCGTGAACAGAAGCGTCTTGTAGATCAGCCCCCGTTCATGATTGAGGTGCATGAAGATGAGCGCTACCAGCGAAACCTTGAACGCGGCGATGAGCAGCCCGAGAGCAATGTTCAGATGGATATCTCCGAGGTCGACCTTGTAGGCGACGAAGACAGTGATGAACGTGAAGACGATCAGGGTGGCTCCGACCTTCAGGTAGGTCCGGATGGCCTTGCCGAAGTCGATCGGATGATCGTGGGCGTCGTGCGCCGGATGGGTTTCGTGGGAAGAATCCATGGCAATGAGCTTACATGAGGTAATAGAGCGGGAAGAGGAAGATCCAGACGAGGTCGACGAAGTGCCAGAAGAGGCCGCCGACTTCCACGCGGTTGGCGAGGTGTTCCGGATTTTCGCGGTACATTTTCTTTCCTGTGATGAGGAACCAGCCGAGCACGATGGCACCGCCGATGACGTGGAGTCCGTGCAGTCCAGTCATCAGGAAGTAGATAGCGTAGTATGGGCTGAGGGCCGGGGTGAAGTTCGAGTAGAAGCGCTTTTCGCTGCGGGGGAGGCTGACCGTCTTTTCGCGGTCATGGAGCAGGCTGTGGGCCAGATCCTTGGGAAGGGTTTCCTCGAATTCGAAGCGGAGGGATTCCCGGAGGTTGTCAGGATCCCCGTCGGCCGTACCAGCCCGCTTCGGGTAGCGCTTCTTGAACTCCTCCGTCTTTTCGTCGCGGTGGCGGAGAAAATCATCCTTGAGATCCGGATAGTACTTCCAGACGAGGGCTTTTTCCGCATCCTTGTTCTTGCGGAGGTCGATGAGGTCAGCGTTGAACTCGATGGAATCAGTGACCAGTTTGCCCTGAAGGACGGTGGAGTCTTTGAAGCTCATCTCGGCCTGACCGTAGCGGGCCAGGGTTCCTTCCTTTACCAGGAAAAGGAGGGGATTTCCGACCACGTCCAGTTTGAGGGACTGCGTGAGGTCTTCGGCCTTGGCCTTGTCGATCGCCTCCTTGTTGACGGCATCAAGGCGTGCTCCGATGGCGGCGAGAGCTTCTTCGTTGCCTTTGGCGGCTGCCTTTTCGAGTTCGAGAGCGGTGACCTTGCGGGAGAGGTCCGTAGCGGCGTCCATCCACTGGCGCTTGGCGGTTTTCAGCCACTCCTTCGTGAGAGTGATTTCCTTGCCGGTGGGCGTTTTGAACTTGAGATCAGCAGTGGCTGGAGCGGCGTAGGGAAGGTCTCCCTTGGCTTCGCGCCGCTGGCTGAGGAAGTCGAGATTGCTGTTGCGCAGGTCGAGTACGATCGACTTGACCTCGCCGAAGACGATGCGGTCTCCGTGGTTCCTTTCGTCGGTGTGAACCGGATGTCCGTTGATGACCGAGCCGTCCGTGAATTCAAACGAGTAGGGGATGAACT
>CAZSDE010000302.1:0-2069 GCA_964605435.1 uncultured Akkermansia sp. | reverse complement strand
TCGTAAAGCAGCATTGGCAGCCATTCCCGATCGAGTAGTGGATGAACTTGTGGTAGTACTCGTAGCCCTTGATTCCCATGAACCCCAGCGCGCAGAGGAGCGTGAAGATCATGTTGAACTGAAACCATCCGTAGCGGCGCGCCTTCACGGCGGCCCAGGCAGCTACCACCGACACCGACGATGCGATGAGCACCATGGTGTTGATGAAGCCTGGCTTGACCTTCAGTTCATGGAAGGGCCATGGGAAGTCAGCTCCGATCCGCAGGAAGACGTAGGAAGAGAACAACCCTCCGAAGAGCATGACTTCGGAGGCGAGGAACAGCCAGATACCGACTTTGGCATTGTAGAGGCCGGTATCGGGCCGTGCATTTACGGTGTAAGGGATCTCCATCGGAAAGGAATTCGTGGATTGCGGGTGGCACGATCAGTGCGGAGCTGCCACCTTGGCAGTTTCCTCGGACTCCTTCGCCGTGACAGGTTCCCACTGCGGGCTGTAGTCCTTATCAGCCCCGGGGACGCTGTACTCGTAAGGACCGCGGTAGACGACTGGTTCGGTCAGGAAGTTGCCGTGCGGCGGTGGGGTCGGAGCCGACCATTCAAGAGTTGTGGCGTTCCACGGGTTGTCCGACGTCACCTTGCGGCCGGCTTTGGCTGAGAGGAAGAAATTGATGATGAAGGGGATCTGGGCCAGACCGAGGCCCCATGCGCCCCATGAGATGATCTCATTGAGGTAGAAGTACTTGTGGCTGGTGATCTCGAAGACCTTACCGCCATCGTACCAGCGGCGGTGGAATCCCGCCATCCCCTGGATGAACATCGGGGCGAAGAGGACATTCATCATGATGAGGGAGGGCCAGAAGTGCAGGTGACCGAGGAAGGAATTCATCATGCGGCCGGTCACCTTCGGATACCAGTGATAGACACCCGCAAAGAGGGCAAAGATGACACCGGGAGCGACCACGTAGTGGAAGTGGGCGATGACGTAGTAGGTATCGTGGAGGTAGAGGTCAATGAAGCTGAAGGCGAGGGGGAGACCAGTGAGACCGCCGATACCGAACATCGGCAGGAAGGCGGAGCCGAAGAGCATGGGCACCGGGAATCGGATTGATCCACCCCAGAGCGAGAGCATGAGGCAGGTAAGAAGGATAACGGACGGGACCGAGATCATCACCGTGGTGAACTGGAAGAACGTGGCGACGACCGTGCCCATGCCGGTGAGGTACATGTGGTGAGCCCACACGATGAAGCTGAGGAATGCGAGGGTCAGCAAGGCATAGACCATGGACTTGTAACCCCAGAGCGGCTTACGGGTGTTGCAGGGAATGATCTCTGCGACGATTGCGATCCCCGGAAGGAGCAGGACGTAGACTTCAGGATGGGCGAGGAACCAGAAAAGGTGCTGGAAGAGAACCGGGTGGCCGCCGCCGGAAATGTCAAGAATGCCGGCTTCGCTCGTCCATAGACCAGTCGGCAGGAAGAAGCTCGACTGGAAAACCTGGTCGCTCAGCTGCATGAGAGCGGCCACTTCGAGAGGCGGGAAGGCGAGGAGCAGGAGGAAGCCGATCACGAACATCGCCCATGTGAAGAACGGGAGGCGCATCCATGTGAGGCCCTTGGCCCGGAGATTGATGACGGTGGTGAGGACGTTGACCGAGCCGAGGAGTGACGCGGAGATATTGAAGACCATGGCGAAGAGCCACTGGGTCTGACCGGTCCAGAAGCGGGCATCCGTGTTCCGCTGTACCACGGCGGCAAGCGGTGAGTATTTGGTCCAGCCGGCCTGGGCAGCTCCGGTGGGGAGGAGGAAGCTCGCCATCATGAGGACCCCACTGATGAAGAAGAGCCAGTAGCTCCACATATTCAGTCTGGGGAATGCCATGTCGGGAGCACCGATCTGGAGAGGCATGACGAAATTCACGAAGGCAGCGAAGCCGAGGGGCACGACACCGAAGAACACCATGATCGTTCCGTGCCTCGCACCGAACATGTTGTACAGAGAGCCCGAGACCTTGCCATCGGGTGCCCAGCGGGTGACGCAGTCATCACCGAAGATGTGAAGGATCCAGCGG
>CAZSDE010000301.1:0-5096 GCA_964605435.1 uncultured Akkermansia sp. | reverse complement strand
CCGTGCGTTTCCAGAGCAGCCGGAAATCATCCGTCGCCAGACAGGCCGTTCCATAGCTTCCAAAATGCAGAAAGACCCGGCCGTCCTCCAGCCATCCCGTCGGGCTCGCATAGCCATTCATGTCATTGCCGAGCGGTTCCGGTTTGTCGGCATGGAAGAGCTTCGTTTCGTGCAGCACGCGGCCCGTGGCGCGGTCGAGGCAGAGGGCGAAGAAATCGTGTCCGTCTTCCGTGGCGGTGGTGAGCCAGATCTGATTGCCGTGAACGAGCGGGGTGGACCATCCGCGGTGCGGGACCGGAGTTTTCCAGCGGACGTGCTCCGTTTCGCTCCATGTTTCCGGGAGGTTGGCGGCGTCGGCGTGACCATTGCCATGGGGACCGCGGAAGCCGGGCCATGATTCCGCCGCGGCGAGCGGAAGGAGGGGCAGGAACAGGAAGGAAAGCAGGTGTTTCATGGAATCGCGGCAATGGTGCGGCGGATGGAATCATTCCGCCATGTCCGGGGTGGGCGCGTTTGCGGACGGCGGGGCGGACCAGAGCGAGCGGATGCGGTCGAGCCTGAGATCGGTGAGGCTGGCGACGGCGAGGTCGGCATCGGGAAACGAGGTGATGGGATGGGTGGTGGCCACGGCGATGGTGCGGCAGCCGGCAGCCTTGGCGGCGGCGATGCCGGCGTGAGCGTCTTCGATCACGAAGCAGAGTTCGGGGGCCACGCCGATGCGTGCGGCCGCGCAGAGGAAGACATCCGGGGCCGGTTTGCCGCGGCTGACATCTTCCGAGGCGGCGATGGCATGGAAGAAGGGGGCGAGGCCGGTGACTTCGATGATGAGGTCGATGTTGGCGCGTTCCGTGGAGGAACCGACGGCGCAGGGAATCCCGGAGGCCTGCAGTTCCTCGAGGAGTTCCCGGATTCCCGGGAGCGGGCTGATGCCGTCGCGGCGGAGAATCCCGCGGTAGAGCGCTTCCTTGCGGTTGCCGAGCGACTTGATGGTGGCGGCGTCGTCAGGGGCGGCCCAGTCCGTGAATTCCGGAATGATGCGGTCATTGCGCATGCCGAAGGTGGCCTTGAAGAAACCAGCGGGCAATTCCGTGCCGAGTTCTGCGGCGAGGAGGTGCCATGACGCTTCGTGGGCGTCGTGCGAATCAATGACTACGCCATCCCAGTCGAAGAGTGCGCCGTGCGGAGGAAGTGATTTCATGAAAAGTGGAGGGCGAGAAGGTGAGAAAGGTCGTCGACCATGAGGTCTGGCTCGGCTGTGGCGATGACTTCCGGGTATTCGTATCCGGTGAGGACAGCGACCGAGCGGATGCCGCCGGCGCGGGCGGTTTCGATATCGTGGCGCATGTCGCCGATCATGATGGTGTGGGCGGGCTCGAGACCATGCTGCGCGAGGATGGGGGTGATGTGCTCGCGTTTGTCGTGCACGCCTGCGTGAATCCGTTCGAAGAAGTGGTCGAGTCCGAGGTCGCGTGCCTGCTTTTCGACGGCCTGCTGCGGGGCGCTGGACAGGACGAAGAGGCGGAGTCCGCCGGCCGCACAGGCTTCGAGGTAGTCGCGGGCGTGCGGGATGAGGCTGACGGGTTCGCGGGAACCATGGAAGGCGCGGTGCCAGATGGGATCGAGTTCTGCGAGGGTGACGCCCGGCAGGTGTTCTTCGTAGTAGCCTGTGAAGGGCAGGCGGAAGGAGCGGCGGAATTCCTCGCGGGACATGGCCGGGCGGCCGAAGTGCTGCAGGACGGTATTGGTGGCGTCGAGGACGGGAGGCAGGTCATCGACGAGCGTGCCGGACCAGTCGAAGAGGATGCTGCGGGGTGTCATGCCGAACCCGTGTCCTGCGCCGCTGATCCTGCAAGGGCGGGACGGCGGCGCGGGCCATTGAGGAACGTTCCCAGCGGAGTGGGTCGGACCAGATAGCGGTACGACAGCAGCAGCAATCCGATGATGACCGCGGAGAGGAGCGGCAGTTTCACCATGGCTGGCACGGGCCATGTGCGGACGGCGTCCTGGGCGAGGATGACAAGCGGCAGGTGCGCGAGGTAGAGCCAGTAGGCTGAATCCGAAAGCCAGCGGATCCGCGGGCTCGCCTTTGTGACAAGGGCTCCGAACAGACCCAGCCATGCAAAGGTCATGAGCCATGCGTAGAGCGACTGCAGGAAATCGGAAAGCAGATGACGGCTGGCATCGGGAAGTCCGGCAAACCATCCGTAGCGGCTGGTGGCGGCATCGAGGGCCGGAAAGAAAACAGCGATGGCAAGGACCATCCAGACGGGCCAGCGGCGCAGTGGCGGGGAAGAAGCCGCCGGATTGGCGAACCAGAAGATTCCGAACGTGAAGAAGATGGCGTAGTAGGCGAAGACCCGGGGGAACGGAATGAGTCCCATGGCCGTGTCTGGCCCGAACGCTTCCGGCGATCTCATCATGTGGTGCTGGCAGAGCATGGTGAGTGGCACGAGCCAGAACAATCCGCGCGGCGGCTGGATCCAGCGGTCGGGGATGCGCGAGCGGAAGAGCTTCGGGAAGAGCGCAGCGAGGATTGCGAAGGCCACCACCAGCCACCAGAGAATCCACAGGAACCACAGAAAGGTGAACGTCGGCGCATTCATGAGATCGTCCCATGCGACCCTGGGTTCAGCCTGCGCGGCCGGCGCGGCGGGATCGGATCCGAGCAGGCGCAGGGCAGCCGTACGGCCGATGGCCACCTTGGAGGGATCGGCTTCGATGGCGAGCAACCGGGCCACGAAGGGAACGAAGTCGGGATTGCTGCGCGCACTGTCGGCGGGCACCTCGCCATTCCCGGACCGTGCCTGCGGATCCGCGCCCTTGTCGAGCAGGACCGAAACGATGCCTGGCCGTCCGAGAAAGGCGGCCGCATGCAGGGCGGTGCCACCGTCCCGGTTGCGGGCATTGGGATCTGCCCCTGCACTGAGTAGAGCATGAAGAGCACTGGCGTCGCCCAGAATGGCCGCCCATGTCAGCGGCGTGAATCCATGCACCGGATGAAGCATTGTGAGCGACTCGGGATTTTCCAGATGCCCGGCAAGGGCGGCGGCATCGCCTTGCCGGATAGCCGACCAGATCGTGCCGCTGGCGGGGTCGCTGAGGGCGGCGGGCGCATCGGCGGCCCGTTTTGCGAAGACGTATCCGACCGACCATTCCATGGCTTTGCCGATTGTGAAGAGGGCGACAAGGCAGGGCAGGAGGACGCGCAGGAAGCGGTGCTTCAGGAGTTGAGCCGTTCCGCGTTTCTGCCAGAGCATGGCCGTGAAGAATCCACTGACGAGCATGAAGAGGGGCATGCGGAATCCATGGACGGCCGCCTGGAAATGGAATGCCACCGCGGATCGCTGTGTGTCCTCCACGAGCCACGGCAGACCTTCGGCGAAGGAGAGCGCCGCATGATAGACAATCCCCAGAAGCATAGCCGCGGCCCGCAGGGCATCGAGATCGTGACGGCGTGGATCCGGAACCGGATCGGGAAACTTGGGGTCGGCTGACATGAGGATGGAAGAAACGGAAACACCGGATTCTGCCAGCAAGTCCGGCCCGCATCCATTTCATTCTCATGGCACGAATGCAGCAGCAGAGCTGGCCGCCGGGACCCTGTGCGTGCCGGAGAGAAGGCACGCGGCAGACCGCTGGTTTCTCCGCATGTCCGGGTTTGCCCGTACCGGGCGGTTTTCTGACGCGATTAGCTGTTGCCAAGCCGGGCGCATTGCGGAGTGGCGAGCATACGCGAGATGATTTCCGGGGAATACAGTTACCACGACGACGATCCGCTGCTGGGACCGATGGTGCGGTACCTGCGGGGGCATCCGAAGCGTGTGGTTTTCCCGGACGGTCAGGACATCCGGGTCCTGCGGGCCGCTGCAGAACTCGTGAAGCTCGAAGCCGTCGCTCCGATCCTGCTCGGTCACCGTGCCGCCATTCAGTCGCTGGCCCGCGAGCACGGCATCCCGCTCGATCTGATCGGGATTGTCGATCCGGAATCGAGTCACGATTTCGACCGTTTCTGTGAATTGTACCGCAAGGTGAGCCGGTACCGGAAGGCGGGATCGGCGGACCCCCGGGAAGTGATGCGGTTGCCGGGGTATTTTGCGGCCATGATGCTGCAGTATGGCTATGCCGACGGAGCGGTCGGGGGGAATCAGACGCTTCCCGCGGCATGGTTCCGGGCGCTGCAGCATCTCATCAGGCGACTGCCCGATTGCGAAACCGTGTCGAGTTGCGTGCCGCTGCGTCTGCCGGGCCGTCCCGATCTTGGCAGTGGCGGGCTGCTTGTGCTGGCGGATTGTGCGGTCATTCCGGTGCCGACGGTGGCGCAACTGGCGATGATTGCGGTGGAATCGGCGAAGGTGGCGGCGGCCCTGCTGCGGGAGCCCCCGCGGGTGGCGATGATCAGTTTTTCGACGCGCGGCAGTGTTTCGCATCCCTCCGTGCAGAAGGTCACGGCGGCGACGGGACTGGCCCGCGAACGCCTGCGTGCCCTCCGCATCGAAGCGGAAATCGATGGTGAACTGGAAGTCGATGCCGCTCTGAATCCGGAAACCGCGAGGCTCAAGGCTCCGGGGAGTCCGCTGCGGGGACAGGCCAATGTGCTCGTTTTCCCGGGGCTCAGTACCGCGCATTCCGCCTTCAAGCTGCTGGAATGCACGGGCCGCGCGGAATCGGCGGGGCATCAGGTGCTCGGACTGGCGCGGCCTGCGGCGCAGATTTCCCGGGCATCCTCATGGAGCACGGTGTTTGCCGCTGCTCTTGCCGTGGCCATGCGTTCGGTTGCTTACCGCGCGGTCATTGCGGGCGAGCCGAACTGATTCCCTGTCGATCCGCGGGGCTCTTACCCACCGATGGCGATCATGCGGCGGCCGGGTTGGTAGCTGTTGCGGAAGTCGTGTTCCTTCGGTTTGCGGTCGACCGTATCGATGATGAGGGCGCGGAGGTCGTCGTCGCTGGACCCGGAGCGCATGGGGGAGATGAGGTCGGTTTCGAGGTGACTGCCGAGGCAGGGACGGAGCCGGCCGTCGGCGGTGAGGCGGAGCTTGTTGCAGCTTTCGCAGAAATGGAGGTTGGTCATGGCTCCGATGAAGCCGATGTGCTGA
>CAZSDE010000300.1:0-5099 GCA_964605435.1 uncultured Akkermansia sp. | reverse complement strand
ATCGGTAACCGCCGCCGTCAAATCGGGAACCAGCCCGGAATCCACGGACCCGGCAGCGGCCCCCGGAACCGCCGCAGCATCCGGAGCCTCATCCTCATCATCAATCAGCAGAAACGGATGACGCACCGCCGGAGCCATTTCCGCCGCTCCACCCTGCGGTGCCCCCGGCCACTCCACCAATCCAGCACTCGCCCCGGCATCCTTGCCCGCCACATCCGCCGCCGACTGCTCAATCCAATCCCCCAGCGCCCGCAGACCCGCCCCGGCCACTTGCGCCGCCTCCGACGGATCCGGACTGGCCTTCACCCCGCGGATCAACAGCATCGCCAGCCCGGCCAGAGCCTCCTCCACCAGCTCATGGTCGCGCCCTCTCTGCGTTGTTCCCGGTTCTTCCATGCAATTCCCACTCTACGGGATCACCCCGGCCTTTGCAGCAACGATTTCCCGGATTCCCCTCACCACTTCCGCAGCCGCCGACCCCGCAGCGTAGGACGCTCAGCCTCCCTCGCCTCACCCGACGCTTCCGCACGCGGAACCGACCTCTCACCGGAACTCTGCTCGGGACGCGGACCGGACCGCTGCGGCCGACCCTGCCCCTGCACAGGCCTCGCCGAACCACGCGACGCACCCCCACCGGAATTCCCCGGACGTCCCTGCGGCCGACCACCCGCACCCCCTGGCCGACCCTGAGGACGACCACCCCTCCCCTGAGCCTGACGCGGAGGCTCAAGCGCCCCGGCATTCCCCGCATCAAATCCCTCCGGCATCATCCGCGGTACCACCCGCCCCGTCCGGCGCTCCAGCGCCCGCACCGCATCGCGGTCGTCCCCGGTAATGAAACTGATGGCATGCCCCACCGCCGCCGCCCGGCCCGTCCGCCCAATCCGGTGCACGTAATCCTCCACCTGCGGCGGAAAATCAAAGTTCACCACATGCGAAATCCCTTCCACATCAATTCCCCGCGCCGCAATGTCCGTCGCCACCAGCACCCGCAGCCGACCATCCCGGAAATCCCCAAGCGCCCGCAGCCGCTGACCCTGCGAACGGTTCGCATGCAGCGCCCCCGTCCGGATGCCCTGACGCTCCAGCAGCTTCGCAATGCGTTCACCAGCAGCGCCGGCTTGCGCGCCTTCTCCACTTCGCAGAATTCCTGCGTCACCGTCTCCGCAGGATTCGTCCGCTTCCCAATCTCCACCAGTTCCGGATCCCGCTGAAAATCCCGGCTGAGCGACTCAATCTCGCGCGACAGCGTGGCCGAAAACAACAGGGTCTGACGGTCCTTCGGAAGCTTCGCCAGAATCCGCCGCATGTCAGGCAGAAACCCCATGTCCAGCATCCGGTCAGCCTCGTCCAGCACCAGATACCGCAGCCGCGAAAAATCCCCGAAACCACGGTTCATCAGATCCAGCAGCCGACCCGGACAGGCCACCACAAAGGGCGTCCCCGCTCGCAGCGCATCAATCTGCGGCTTCTCGCCCACCCCGCCAAAGACCGCCGCACTCCGGAAACCAAGGTGCTTCCCGTAAATCCGCACGTTATCAATGATCTGCGCCGCCAGTTCCCGCGTCGGTGCCAGCACCAGCGTCTGAATCCCCCGCACCTCCGGCTGCCCAGCCATCCGATTCAGTATAGGCAGCGTGAACGCCGCCGTCTTCCCAGTCCCCGTCTGCGCAATCCCCGTCAGATCACGCCCCGCCAGAATCGGCGGAATCGCCGCCGCCTGAATCGGGGTCGGCTCACTGTACCCGGTCTCCGCAACCGCCTGCAATATTCCGGGCGCAAGGCCCAGTTCTGAAAATGACATCCATTCCCATGACAGCAGCCACCGGAGGATGCACGCGATTATTCCATCAGTTTCACCACTTGCCACGAACCCGCCAAGCGGCGGTCCCGCAGCGCCGGAAATGCCTCCCGCCACGCCCGCACCGATCCCGCATCGACCTCCGCCCGCAGCACGGCCGGACCAGACCCCGCCTCGGCCAGCACTTCCCCCTGCGCGCCAATGACCGCACTCGCCCCGTCATAGCGGAAGGCCGGATCCTCCCCGCAGCGGTTCACCCCCACCACCACCGCCAGATTCTCCACAGCCCGCGCCCGCAGCAGCAGGGACCAATGATGCGTCCGCCGCGACGGCCAGCTCGCCATCACCACAATCAAGTCGGCCCCCACCTCCTACGCCACCCGGAAGATCTCCGGAAACCTCAGATCATAACAGATGAACGGAGCCACCGTGAAACCTCCCCACCGGAAGGTCACCACCCGATCCCCCGCCGCCCATACCCGACCCTCCCCCGGGGGCGAAAATGGATGCAGCTTGCGGTACGATCCCACTTCGCGGCCATCCGGCCCCAGCACCACCGCCTCGTTCGCAAAACCATCCTCCGTCTTCCGCGCCACCCCCGCCACCATCACGATCCCATGACGCCGCGCCATGGCCCCCAGCGCCGCCACCCCAGCCCCGTCATCCGCCGCACGCCCCGCATCCATGCTGAATCCGGACAGCGCCATCTCAGGCAGAACCACCAGCGATCCCGCCGCGGGCGCAGCCACCGCCAGCTGCGCCTCAATCGCCGCAAGGTTCGCCCCACGATCCTGCCAGACAGGATCGGTCTGCAGTGCCATCACTTCCATAAACCCAAACCTGCCCCGGACGCCACCCCGCGCAATCGCCGGATGCAGTTCCTCAGTACGTTCCGTTGAGCATGCTCGCCATCGGGAAAGGCCCCTTCGCATGCGGGCCCCAGAATACCCGTACCGCCACCGACGCCGTCCAGCAATCCTCCCCTCCAAGGGTCGAATACTCCACCCCGCTCATCAGCTTGATCCGGTGCGCCGCCACATAGTAGGTCAGGCCCGCATACGCCGCCTGATACAGATCACCGCTGCCCAATCCCGCCGGACGTTCATACCGCCGCTGCGCCGACAACCCATTTTCGTTGTCGCTCACCGCAACCTGATACCGCGTCGCCAACTGCAGCTTGTCCGTGATGTACCACGCCGGCTGCAGATTGAGCGAAAACCCATTCCCTCGCTCACTGCCAAACCCAGCCGTCGCCTCGGCCACCACCGAAAACGCCCCCTCCGTCACAATGAGGGCCGCCGCCACACTGTCGTCATACCGGAACAGATTCGTGGCATTGCCCTTGGCGTCACTGTGCAGATACCCAAAGGTCGCATGAGCCGTGTCCGTTCCCAGCGCACTTCCCAGATCGACCGTCGCCGTCGCCAGCAGCGACCACCCGGAATCAAGGTCCGTAAACGCCTGCCACATGTCCGTACCCGTCGCATTGGAGAAAATCCCCCCATAGTAAGTCCACTTCCCGGACTTCCCGGACAACGTCACCGCCGGAGTATAATCCAGCCCCATCATGTTCGTGAACATGCTCCGCTCAAGGTAATTGATGTAGCGGCTCGAAATGTTCCGGTCATGCGTGAACCGATGCTTCTGCTGCCCCACCGTCAGAATCACCGCATCGTTGAACTTCCAGCCCGCCCACAGCTCGGTGAACCCATTGTAGAACGGCTCGAAATCACTCCCGCTCACCATCTGCGCGTGCAGCGTCAGGTTCCGGAAAACCCTCGCCTGCCCACCAATCCGGAACCGCCGCGTCTCGTAGTCCTCATTGCTCCCGTTGCTCCCCTCGGACCAGTGATACTGCCCGTGAAACCGGCCCAGAAACCAAAGCTCCTGCAGCACCGGATCCGTATCACTCCGGTACAGCAATCCCAGATTCTCCAACGACTCCGCCAGCGTCTTGCCTCCAGCCGCAGCCTCAGCCGCCGGCACCGCAGAAACAGCCGACCCGCCAGCCATCAGCCGCCCAGCCGCCCACACGGAAATCATTGCCCGGAAAAACACGGAAAATCTCAAGAAGTTCTTCATCGACTCAATATCAGAAGCTACCCCGCCATAATCTTACGATAATGTCACGCAGCATCTGAAACTCTGTGACAATTCCGTAACATTGCCAATCCCTTGCAGCTCCCCCCTCCCGCGCCGATTCCTCCCCCAATCTCCCCACCGCCAGCATGGCCACTCCCGGAACCAACCCCACCACCTCCTCCAGCGAGTCCCGCCTGCAGACCATCAAAGCACTCGCCCACCCATCCCGCCTCCTCATCATCGAAGCCCTCCACGATGGCGAAAAATGCGTCTGCGACCTGCGCGACCTCACCGGTTCCGACCTCTCCACTGTCTCCAAACACCTCGCCATCCTCCGCAGCGCCGGCCTCGTCTCCTCCCAGAAACGCGGACTCCGCGTCTTCTACCGCCTCTGCTGCGATTGCCTCGTCCCCTTCCTCAACTGCCTCGACCAACTCGCCCGCCCAAGCCGCCACAAGCGCGCTTTACTTGGCGAAAATACCAAGTAGTTGCTGTCTCATGACCACGCATCATGTTCAGGTATTCGATCCTCCCATGTGCTGTCCGACGGGGATCTGCGGGACGGACATCGATCCGGATCTGGTCCACTTCGCGGCAGCACTTTCCCAGCTGAAAGGCCGGGGTGTGCAGGTGGAACGCTACAATCTGAGCCAGCAGCCACTCGCCTTTGCCCAGCACGAGGGCGTCAAGGCGGTCCTCGCGGCGGATGGCACGTCGGCCCTGCCGCTGATCTACGTGAACGGGACGGAATGGCTGCGGGGACGCTACCCGGACCGGGAGGAACGCCCGGCTTTCTTCCGCGCAGCCCTCGGTCTCAGCGAAACGGAGTCCCATGATTGATTTCCCCCGATTCGCGCCGCAGCCACAGGAGGCGACGCGCTACCTGTTCTTCACGGGCAAAGGCGGCGTCGGCAAAACCTCGCTTTCCTGTGCCACGGCCGCCCAGCTGGCCCGCGCCGGACGCCGGGTCCTTCTCGTGAGCACGGATCCGGCCTCGAATCTCGATGAGGTGCTTGCCATGAAACTGACGGGCACGCCCGCCGCCGTGACTTCGCTGCCGGGCCTCGACGCCATGAACATCAATCCCATGGCGGCGGCAGCAGCCTACCGGGAACGCCTCATCGGCCCACTCCGCGGCGTCCTTCCGGACTCCGCCCTCCGCAGCATGGAGGAACAACTCTCGGGTTCATGCACGGTCGAAATCGCCGCCTTCGAT
>CAZSDE010000299.1:2611-5101 GCA_964605435.1 uncultured Akkermansia sp. | reverse complement strand
CGGGCCCCCTGCACTCAGCACCCCACGACTGGCCCCGGGCGAGCCAGAATAACCAGCGAAGTTCTCAACACCCAAGAAACATGCACATGCCAGCCAGCCAGATTGACACGGCGTTCGGAATTCTGTTCGAGGAATTCGAACGCGCCATTTCAGAGACCAACCGGAGAGGTGCGGAAGCCTTTGTCCGCAAAGACTACAAGACAGTGACCGCCCTCGCGGAGGAGGCATCCCGTCTGGCGCGCTACCAGAACAAAGTAGCCGCCCTCGAAGCGCACTGGAACGGTGAAGCGATCGCCGCCCCGGCAGACACGCCCAAAGCCCAGCGCGAAACAGAATCTCCCGCGCCAGCTCCGGCCGATTTTCACTCCAGCTGCATTCGGTCAATCGAAGCGAGGCTCGGAACCAGCCTGATCCGCCAATCGCGATCGTCCTATGCCAACGCAGCCGGCACCATCGGCGTCGTTTGTCTGGTTTCCCGCCGCCACCGGACCGAGGAGGCCCCGTTTTTCTGGTTCAGCGTTCAGCCGGGTCAGATGGAGTTTCTCTCAAAGCACCGGGACGGCCACCTCGTGCTCGGATGCGGATCCCCGGAGACCGTGTTCGTGATTCCCCATGGCGACATCGCCCCGCTCTGCGAGAAGCTCAACATTTCCATCAGGGACGATGGCACGCACTATTTCCACGTTCACATCATCGGCGAGGATGGGCAATACTACCTGCTCCTGAAGGGCCGGGGCGAGCGGGTCAATCTCACCAGGTACCTGCTCGGATGACGGCGGCAGGCTTCACGCCAGGCGGATGATGGTAGCATGCCGGCGGGCACGGGTCAGAGCCACATATTCCAGCCTCCGCTGCTCAAAGACCCGCGCCTCGTCACTGGAAAAGGATGGTCTTGAGATGAGCACCACCTGATCGAACTCCAGACCTTTGGCCCGGTGCATGGTGGCGACCCTGGGGGCGAGGGAATCTGCGCGGTCGCGTTCATCGGGACCGAGAAGCAGGGGTTTCATGGCAGCCCGCTGAAGGCTCTGCACGGCTTTGTCCGCGTCCTGGCGGCTGGGTACCAGAACGCAGGCGGAATGTCCGGCTTCTGCTGCGAGCTGCATGGCGTCCACGGCGAGAGAAAGCGCTTCCTCCATGCCGGCCGCGTCATGAACCACTGGCTGCGGACCACGTGAGACCGACTTGTAGCGCCGCACTTCGTCCGAACCGTTGTCGAGGTCATCGGCCTCATGGCCCTCGAGGAGGGCGACCGCTTTGGTCCGGATCTCCTCGGTCGTCCGGTAGTTGAGGTAGAGCTTGCGGCCCCGGCCCCGGATGTCGATGCCGCAGTCGCCCATGGATGCGCGATTACGGCTGTAGATGCGCTGGTGCCCGTCGCCCACGAGAAAGAGATCGTTGGATCCGTGAGGAACCATGGCCCGCAGCAGTCTGAGTGCCTGAGGCCCGAAGTCCTGAGTCTCGTCGACTACGATGGCGGCATAGCATCCATCCGAATCCCTGAGCAGGGTGGCTGCATCCCGGTAGGCGTCGTCCACCTCCTTGAGTTTGCGGAGGGCCAGTCCGGCACGGTATTCCTCGAAGACGGGCCAGATGGCGTCGCGCTTTTGTCGGCTAAGGACGGTTCCACGCCCCCTGCGCTTCGCCGTACGGTATTCGTCGCGGTTTGCGACTCCCTGAGCGAGAATCACGTGCACGAGTTCCTCTTCATAGAATTCCTTTGGCAGCCCGAGCGAGGCGTCGGCTGTGCTCAGCGCGTTGAGCCATGCTTCCGCAGCGGCGCCCGTGCGGCGGTCGTAATTGATTCGGTAGTCGTACTGGCTGCGGCGCAGGAACGAGGCAACCCATGCGTCAAGATTCCTGACTTCGATCCGCTTCATGACTTCGGGTGAGCACAGGGTTTTCAGATTCTCCTCGATGTCTTGGGCAAGATTGCGGGTGAAGGTGGTAAGCAGAACCTTCTGGCCATCCTTGAGGCGATGTTCGGCGAGCCATTTGGCACGGTGCATTGCGAGGACGGTTTTGCCGGTCCCCGCGCCTCCGAGAACGCGCATCGGTCCCTTCTGATCGGTGCTGGCGAGCTTCCGCTGTGTGGGATGCAGAAAAACCCGCCACTGAGTCAGCGGAGCGTTCAGGATCGCTGTCATGGTTTCGGGATCGTCGATTACCACGAAGCGTGCCTGCGATTCAGCGGTTTCCAGAGCCCGTGCAAAGTCTTCGGTATCAACCTTGCGGTCGACCCTCGTTTCTCTTGCGGTCAGAATATCGGATACGGTATCGCCCGCGGCGATGAGAAACAGTCCCTCGTAGGCCTCGACCGGCAGGCTTGCCTGGAGGGCATCAAGATCCTCCTCGGTCCGGAGGATTCGCACTTCCGGAATCATGTCCTGAGGCACACCGATGCTCAGGAGGTCTTCATCGGTGAGATGGGCATACATCGGGGCGGAGACGCTCGGTGCCGTTGGAGCGCTGGCTGCCCTCGGGGCCTCG
>CAZSDE010000299.1:1662-2577 GCA_964605435.1 uncultured Akkermansia sp. | reverse complement strand
TGCTCCACCGCAAAGAGCTGCATGGCTCCCGTCACCGGATTGATGGCTACTTTGCGGGACTCGGCCCAGCGGTAGGCGTCATCGTGCCGGTCCACATACATCAGCACGTAGACATCTCCCTTGTCGGGCTTGAACACGATGCCGCGCCAATCCTGATCGATACGCACGGATCGGAGATTGCCGTCGCGGGCACCCTTGATCCTTTCGTAGTTGATGCCGTTGGCAGTGGGGTCACTCTGAAATCTGAGAGCCCATTTGAGTACCTTGGCCTGAACGGCCGAGGGCAGTTTCGATAGATTTCCGAGAAAATCCTGAGCAAGAGCGACGGTGGTTTTCATGGTTTGCAGGTGGTCTGGATTTCCGGGTTACTGAGGGGCCGCGGCAGATAGTGTGCTTCCAAGGACGGTGGGCCAATCGCCCTCTTCAATGACGGGCTTCCATCCTCGGTTCTCCCATGCATCACGGTGGTCGGCGTGCTCGCTGTGCAGCAGGACAACCTTCCGGGCGGTCCATGCCAGTTCACACTCTGCGACCACTTTGCCGCTTTCGGCCAGTTCATACCCCACTTCCTCAGGAAGGGGAGCGCCGGCATCCTCGAGCAGCTGGAGCCCCGGCAGCAGACGTTCCATGGTCTGCTCCCTGATTTCGGACCATCCGGCAGCCTCGGCGGCCTGCCCCCCTCCGCTGGCGGGCTTTGCTTTGCTCACCGGGGCGATATGAGCGTGGTCGCCGGCGGCAAGCCCCTCGCGGGTGGCGAGAAGCACACCGGGCAGGTGCTGCAGGGTATTGAACATCCACAGCCAGCGCCGCCAGGCCCGGTGCTGCTCCGGCTCATTTTCAGCCGCACTTGGATCGAAAATGAGAAAGCCCGGGCTGATGGGCGGGATGGCTTTCGGATCTGCCGCAGCCGGGCAG
>CAZSDE010000299.1:0-1652 GCA_964605435.1 uncultured Akkermansia sp. | reverse complement strand
ATGTTCCCGCAGGGGTACGGCTTCTCTGGTTTCTCCGACGGATGAGGCACCGCAAGTTCATTCCAGAAGGACTTGAGCGACTGGCGGTGTGAATTGCTGGACTCCGTCTGCGAGGCGGGATCCGGAATCATGCGGAAGGCGAGGTTTGCTGCCTGGCGGGCGGAGCGGAAGGCGCGGTCGTCCGAATTCCCCGGAGTGGCCGACTGGAGCCAGTAAAGCAGCTGGGCAATGCTATGCCGTTTCCAATGCGCTGGATCGTGTTCCGATTTGAGAGGCTCATTCAATTCCGAGGGAGCCATGGCTTTCAGTTCATCGGTCAGGGTGCCATCTGCGCTGCCGTTCATGGCGGCAGTGACGTCTTCCCATGTGATTGCGCAGACCCAGTACTTTCCGCTCTGGACGAGTGCGTTCCGTTTTGCGGCGTCCTCTCGGCTGATCTCCCGGTGGTAGGCCCAGCCATCGCAGAACACGGCAATTGGTCTCCGTGGAGATCCGCTCTGCACGGGCCACAGCACAAAGTCCGGTCGCGACGGGATCGGGACGCCGTCTTCTGGTCCGATGTCCACCTGGGGTTCGATCCTGTACCGCTGGGTACCCACCTCCATCAGGTATCCGGATTTGCCGTTCACGATTTCCTTGACGATGCGAACCTTGGAAAGGCCGTGGTTGCCACCCAGTCGCCGCAGGCATTCGATGAACTTGGCTTCGAGGTCGGAATCGAAGTGCGGGTTTACGAAGATGTTCGCTACGGTGGCAACTTTTTCGAGCTGGCCGAGGTTTCCTTCAAGGTCTTCGAGGATGGCGCGGGCTCTGTTCCGCGAGATCAGTTCCATGTCTCTGCCGAGGCGGTACTGGTAGACACAACGGTAGCATCCATCCTTTTCGGGATCCGCATTGCAGGGGCAGGTTCTGATCTGTTCAAGAGCCAGCCGGATGACATGAATGAGCGTTTCTGCGCCGTCTGCCAGCAGTTCATGCAGGTATCCGGTGCCGCCGGGGACGGAATCGTAGATCAGCACGTAGTGACGGCTGGTGCCACCGTCTGCTGCCCGTTCCTCCTGCGTGACGAGGCGGAGGTGGTCGACCTTCCCGCCGTACCGGCGTTTCAGTCCGACCCGCAGGGCAGCCATGAAGGACTGTACCGAAACCGCGTCCATGGTGGAGCGCGTGAATGGCACGAGGATGCGGAGTGCCTCCGAGGCAAACTCCCGGTAAAGGTAGAGGCAGTCGATGAGGTTCTCGGGCTGCGCTGATTTGCGGTGGCTGCAATCGAAGGCGTGCATCTGTCCCTGCTCCCGTTCCCGCCTATTGCGCGGGGGACGCTGCACATGGCCGCAGTGTCTGCAGAGACGGAACCCTGGCCGGGCGGTCTGGCGGCCAGCCACCGCATAGGATTCGCCGGGTTTGGTTGGCTCACCGAAATTGATGTCGCGGAAGACAACCCTCTCGATGAACTCAAAGCCGAAGGGTGTTTCTGACGAGACGAGCTTGTAGGCCTCCCGGATGTCCTCGCCCTCGAATTCAGTGAGCAACTGGCGCACATGAAACCGTGGTTCCCGGTCCTCGGCACTGTCATCGATCTGGACTTCCTCGTCGTTGCTGTTGGCGATGGCCTGCTTGAAGCGGATCATCTTGCGTTTCTGGGCAAGATT
>CAZSDE010000298.1:0-5102 GCA_964605435.1 uncultured Akkermansia sp. | reverse complement strand
GCTTCGGCCGCCAGAAGGGGCACACGGAAATCTACCGCGGCAGCGAATACACCGTCGACTTTGTCCCCAAGGTGAAACTGGAAATCGTCATCGACGACGCCCGCTGCGATCAGGTCGTCCACAGCATCGCCAAAACCGCCAACACGGGCAAAATCGGCGACGGCAAGATCTTCGTCCTGCCTGTGGAAGAAGCCGTCCGCATCCGGACCGGAGAACGCGGCAATGAAGCCGTCGCCACCGGCGATGCCATTCCCTGAACTTCAGTGCTCCCGGGGCTCATGAAGGCCTGGGCCTCGTCTCTGCGGCACTGCCTCCCGGCAGCAACCCTCGCTCTGCTGGTCCCCGGCCTCGGCACGTCCGGTTGTGCCCAGGACGCCCCCGCCGCGGATTTTCCAGCGCCCTCACCGCCAGCCCAACCCGGCTCCCAGCTCCCCCGCACCCGCTTCGGCAGCAAACCCGCCCGTCCCCCCAGACCCGGTGAACCCGACCGGGTCCGCATGTCGTCCCCGCCTCCCATGGAGGAATCCTCCGTGCGCGGTGGACAGTTCCACGTCTGGGGACGCGACCGCAATCACCGCACTCTCCTGCTCAATTCCGCCACGGAAACCCAGCGGCTCGTCCTTACCGCCCTGCGCCAGCCACCGGCCTTTCAGCACCCCATCGTCATCCAGATCCGCGACCCCGGCTCCCTGCGCACCAGCGCCAGCCCCGTGTGGTCGGAAATCACCGAAGTGCCCGGCGGCTTCCGCTTCGAAATCAATGTCGCCCCCGAGCAAGGCGTGGTCCCCGGAGACCTCTGGCGCCAGGAGGTTGTCCGCTGCCTCCTCGCCGAAATGATTCTCCGCAGCCGCGCCGACAGCGGCCTCTCCGGTACCGAATCGCCACCACCCGACTGGCTCCTCCACGGCACTCTCGAAATGCTCATCTACCAGGCCACCGGCCGCCCGAGCGAAGCCTTCGCCCGCGTCTTCCAGCTCGGCCACGTCCTCCCCCTCGACGACATCTTCCAGGCAGACCCCAGCCGCATGGACTCCGTTTCCCGCAGCATCTACCGCGCTTCCTGCTGCGGCCTCCTCCAGATGCTCATCGACCAGCCGTCGGGAGCTTCCTGCATGTCCGCCCTCCTTCCCTCGCTCGCCTCACCCGCCTCCGATCCCTCCACCGCCATTGCCCGCTGCTTCCCCGCTCTCACCGCTTCCGGAAACAGCCTCTCCAAATGGTGGGCCCTCCAGCTGGCGGCCATGTCCCAGCCAGGAGCCGACGAAATCCTCCCACCCCGCGACACGGAAACCGCTCTCCTCAGGGCCATTACCCTCCAAATCGAACCGGAACCCGCCAAACCCGCCACGGTTTCCTCCGGAAAGCTGCCCAGCCGCCTCAAACGCATCTTCTCCCGCCCGAAAACTCCACCGCCCGCCCCCAGCGCAACCACCCCAGCCACCGAACCCCGATCCCTCCCCCTCGCCAGGTGGCAGGAACTCTCCAGCCGGCCTGACCGCACCGCCATTCTCGAACGCTCCGCCCTCGCCCTCACCAGACTGTCCGTGCGCGCCCACCCCATCTACCGGCCCATCATCAACGACTACCTCGCCCTCATCCGCGACCTCAGCGCCAACCGCCGCCTCCGCGACACCGATTCCAGACTCGCCCAGCTAGATAAAACCCTCAGCGGCATCCGCAGCGACCTCAGCCGCATCGAAGATTACCTCGACTGGTACGAAGCCACCCAGCAGGAACAGCCAGGCGACGCCTTCCGCGACTACTTCCGCGCCGAGGACGAACTCACCAGCCCACCCCCGCGCCGCACCGATCCCATCTCCCGCTACCTGGACGAAGTCGCCCGCGAATTCGAACATCAGTAAGCCCGCCCCACCGCAATCCCCATGGGCGATTTCTCCCTGTCCCAATGGGCCCTGCTCCTGCTCGCTGGCTTCTGCTGCGGCATGGGCAAGGCCGGACTCTCCGGCATCGGCATCATGACCGTGATGCTCATGGCCCAGATCATCCCTGGCAAAGCATCAAGCGGTACCGTGCTTCCCCTTCTCATCGCCGCCGACCTCATGGCCGCCGCCCTGTTCCGCCAGCAGATCCTCTGGAACCAGATCCTCAGACTCGCATGGCCCATCCTCGCAGGCATCATCAGCGGCTGCGCCATCCTCGCCGCCATGCCCGATTCCTCATTCAAACCCGTCATCGGCTGGATGGTCCTCGGCATGCTCTCCCTCCAGGTCATCCGCCAATCCCACCCCGCCTTCTCCGCACGCCTCCCCCACAGCACCGGCTTCCTCTGGTTCGCCGGACTCCTCACCGGCATCTCCACCATGATCGCCAATGCCGCCGGACCAGTCGCCACCCTCTACCTCCTCCTCATGGGACTGCCCAAAAAGGAATTCATCGCCACCATGGCATGGCTCTTCCTCTTCGTGAACCTCATCAAGGTCCCCTTCAGCTGGTCCATGGGACTCATCACCGGCCCCTCCCTCCAGCTCAATCTCCTCCTCCTCCCCACCGTAGCCGCCGGACTCTTCGCCGGACGCTGGATCGTTCAGAAACTGCCCCAGGAACGCTTCCAGTCCGTCGTCCTCACCCTCGCCACCCTCGCCGCCCTCCGCCTCATTCTCTTCCCCTGATCCCCCGCCCCGCACCACCCTCAGATATCCAGAACCTCCTGCCGCTCCACCCGACGGCTGCACGCCGGACAACTCACCACCGGAGTCCGCGCCGGATCCCGGAACACATGACCGCACACCGCACACACCACCCGATGCCGGTTGCGCCGGCGCTCGGATAACCGGTCCACCACCACCCGGCCCACCCACACCAACCCCAGCACCGCCAGCAGCGCCGTCAGATTGAAAATGATCAGATTGGTCAGCGATGTCTGCAGCACAATGGCCCTACCATGCCCCACCCACCCATCGAGGCAAGCCGCAGAATCCAACCGCCCCCCCTCCCACTTCCACCTTGCCTCCGGGTCGATTCCCCCCCACCTGTCCCGCCAGCAGCATGTTCCATAACATTCACCTCAACGAACTGCCCCCGGAAGGCCGCATCTTTGATGGCGAAATCCGGACCGATCCCTTTGCCCTCACTGGACCGGACGCCCCGCGCTTCCTCCCACCCCTCACCTTCTCCGTTTGCGTTCAGATCGACGGCCCCGCCATCGTCGTCGATGGCTCCGTCTCCGCACGCTTCGACCTCCTTTGCGTCCGCTGCGGCCAGTGGTTCCCCTTCGAAGCAGGATCAGACCACTTCCACTCGGAAGACCCCAGAGACGGTGCCTCCACACTCGACTTGACAGAGCTTCTCCGCGACCACACTCTGCTCGGCCTCCCGGGTCATCCCCGCTGCGAGGAATCAAACGTGGAACCCCGCGCCTGCCCAGCAGCCGGCCGGTTCGTTCCGGAAAGTGAATTCACCGCACTCCCGGACGATGAAACGCCAGATTCCTCCCGGCCTGATCCATGGCAGGCCCTGAACCAGCTCCAACCGGATCAGGATCGCGGCGAGGCTTCCCAATCATAACTCTCTTCACTCCCAACCACTCCCCTCCATGGCCGTACCAAAACGCCGCTCATCCCGCAGCAAGCAGAAGATCCGCGCCGCTTCCAAGGCATGGAAAGCCCCCCTCCTCAAAACCTGTCCGGAATGCGGCGGTGCCGTGCCCGGTCACATCGCCTGCCCGTCCTGCGGAACTTACCGCGGTCGCAAAGTGCTTGCGATCAACGAAATCGCCTGAGCCAGGCACCGGACCAAACCCGCGCGGCAATCCGGCCGCTCCTTTCTGAACGCCGACCCGCGGTCGGCGTTCCTGTTTTCCGCGCCTTCGCCCGACGACACCACGCCCGCAGTTTCTCCAGTGACAGCCGCCGCCGCACCGCTACCATTCCCTTCATGCGCGCTGCCTCCCTCTTCCTGTCCGCACTCCTGATCATCTGGCACCAGCAGTCGCATGGCTCGGAAGCAACTTCCCGCCCGGACCCCTCCGCCCTCGCCAGAAGCATCCGCAGTTCCCTCGTCGCCATCCAGCCAGCCGGCCGCAACGGAGAAACCTCAGGCATCGGCTCCGGCTTCATCATTTCCCCGGACGGCCTCATCGCCACCAGCTTCCACGTCATCGGCGAAGGCCGCGCCCTCACCGTCGAAACCACGGACGGCCAATCACTCGAAGTCACTGGCATCCACGCATGGGACCGCCGTACCGACCTCGCCATCGTCCGAGTCAATGCCTCCGGACTCCCGGCACTCACCATCGCCGACTCCGACCAGGTCCAGCAGGGCGACTATGCCGCCGCCATGGGAAACCCTCTCGGCCTCCGCTTCAGCATGGTCGAGGGATTGCTCTCCGCCCGCCAGGATGTCGACGGCCGCCCCATGCTCCAGCTCTCCATGCCCA
This sequence comes from uncultured Akkermansia sp., assembly GCA_964605435.1. Lineage (GTDB taxonomy): Bacteria > Verrucomicrobiota > Verrucomicrobiia > Verrucomicrobiales > V1-33 > V1-33. Next base: position 706 of record CAZSDE010000298.1, on the reverse strand, counting down.
TCGAGCGGGGCAACAGCGGTGGCCCCGTCTTCAACCGCGACGGCCAGGTCATCGGCGTCGTCGCCCTCAAGAGCACCCTCACCGACAACCTCGGATTCGCCGCCCCTTCCTCGCAGCTCAAAACCCTCCTCGACCGCCCCACCCCCGTCGCCATGTCCGCATGGCTCAGAATCGGTGCCCTCAACCCGAAACTCTGGAAACCAACCGGCGGCCAATGGTCCCAGCGCGCCGGAACCATCAAGGCCCGCGGGCGCCAGCCCGATTCCTTCGGCGGGCGCACCCTCTGCCTGCACCAGCCAAAGCCACCGGAAATCCCCTGCGAAATCGCCGTCCGCGTCCGCCTGAACGACGAATCAGGAGCCGCCGGACTCATCTTCTGCTCCGATGGCAAGGACCGCCACTACGGCTTCTACCCCAGCAGCGGAGGCCTCCGCCTCACCCGATTCGACGGACCGGATGTCTACTCATGGACCATCCTCGCCCAGATCAATTCCGATGCCTACCTGCCCGGCTCATGGAACCACCTCCGCGTCCGCATCGAACCCGGACGCATCATCTGCTTCCTCAACGGACGCGAAGTCGTCAGTTCAGCAGACACGGCCCTGCGATCCGGACTCGCTGGACTCTGCAAATTCCGCGACACCGAAGCAGAATTCAAAGACTTCCTCATGGGCTCCGATCTCTCGGAGAAACCGATCGACGCTTC
>CAZSDE010000297.1:0-5110 GCA_964605435.1 uncultured Akkermansia sp. | reverse complement strand
CGCCCTGAGCGGCGACGTTCCCCAGGGCATCATGGTGCGCCTGCACGACAAGCTCCTCAGCCTCGACGAACCCCTCACCATCACCGTCGGCGGGCGGAAGGTCTTCCATGGCAAAGTGAAACGGACTTCCACAGCCGTGCGCGATACCCTCGACGAACGCGCCGATCCGGACGCCGCGGCGACCGCTCAGCTCGTCCTCAATTGGTGATTTCCTCCAAGCCCTCCGCATCGGCTGCGGCCCGCGCCAGTGAAGGCTAGTTCACGCGATTCCTCATGTGCGCGGACCGGAATCTGTTGCATTTCCCGATGGCCTGACCCAGCGTCGCACATCGGTTTTTCCTAACTTTCCCAGTACATCCATGGCCAGAAAACAGAAGAATGCCCCCGTTGTCCGTCCCATCCGCAAGCTGATGGTGGCGAACCGATCGGAGATTGCCATCCGGGTGATGCGGGCGGCGACCGAACTGGGCATTTCCACGGTGGCGGTCTATGCACAGGAAGACAAATTCTGCCCGCATCGCTTCAAGGCGGATGAAGCCTACCAGCTCAATCCCGACAAGCGTCCGCTGGCTGCCTACCTCGACATCGAGGGTATTGTGGCGCTCGCATTCGAGAAAGGCGTCGATGCCATTCACCCGGGGTATGGATTTCTGAGCGAGAATCCGGAATTCGCCCGCGCCTGCGACCGTGCCGGCATCATCTTTGTGGGGCCGGCTCCGGAAGTGCTCGAAATGATGGGTGACAAGACCGCGGCGCGCACGGTGGCGCAGCGGCTCGGCGTTCCCGTGCTCGAAGGAACGGAGGAACCCGTGAGCGACCGCCGTGAGGCCCTCGCCATTGCCAAGAAGATCGGCTTTCCCCTCATCATCAAGGCGGCCTTCGGCGGCGGCGGACGCGGCATGCGGATTGTGCGCGCCGCAGACGAACTCGAGAAGCTGCTCGACGAAGCCCAGACGGAAGCGGCCCGCGCCTTCGGCAATGGAGCCGTCTTCCTCGAGAAGTTCGTCGGCAGCGCCAAGCACATCGAAGTCCAGATCCTCGCGGACAAGCACGGCAGCGTGCTGCATCTGCACGAACGCGATTGCTCAGTGCAGCGCCGCCACCAGAAGGTCATCGAACAAGCCCCCAGCTACGGAGTCGATCCCGCCATCATTCAGGGACTCTGCGATGCCTCGCTCGCCCTCGCACGGGAAGTCGGCTACACCCACGCCGGTACCGTGGAATTCCTCGTCGATACCGACAGCGGCGCATGGTACTTCATCGAAATGAACCCCCGGATTCAGGTGGAACACACCGTCACGGAGGAAATCACCAGCATCGACATCGTCCGCAGTCAGATCCTCATCGCTCAGGGCTACCAGCTCCACGAGGAACCCCTCGCCCTCCCGCAGCAGGCCGACGTCGAAAAATTCGGCTACGCCATCCAGTGCCGCATCACGACGGAAGACCCCGAAAACGGATTCACCCCGGATTTCGGCCGGATTCTCACGTACCGCAGCGCGGGCGGCTTCGGCGTCCGGCTCGACGGTGCCCTCGGCACGAGCAATGCCGTCATTACCCCGTTCTACGATTCCATGCTCGTGAAGGTGACGGCCTATGCGCGTACCTATCATCAGTCGCTCGACCGCATGGACCGGGCGCTGCGCGAATTCCGGATCCGCGGGGTGAAGACGAACATTCCGTTCCTCATGAACGTGATTCATCATCCCGTGTTCCGGGAAGGCCGGGCCACCACGAGGTTCATTGATTCCAATCCCGACCTTCTCAAGTTCGCAGCGCGCAAGGACCGGGCGTCGAAGCTGCTCGGCTACCTCGCGGATGTCATGGTCAACGGAAATCCCTTCGCGAAGGGGCATAAGCCGCAGAAGGCGTTCGCGGTTCCCGCCATTCCGCGGGCCTGCCCGCCGGAGACGGGCCGCGGTTCCTGTGCGGTGCCTCCAGGCACGAAGAATCTGCTCGAAAAAATGGGACCGGAGAAATTCTGCCGCGACTGGGTAGCCAAGCAGAAGCGCCTCCTCCTCACGGATACGACCATGCGGGATGCGCATCAGTCGCTCCTCGCGACGCGGATGCGCACGTACGACATGCTGGCGGTGGCGGAGGCCGTGTCGAAGCGGACGCCGAATCTCTTCAGTCTCGAAATGTGGGGTGGTGCCACCTTTGATGTGACCATGCGGTTTCTCCGCGAGGACCCATGGGAACGCCTGCGGCAGATCCGCGCGAAGGTTCCGAACATTCTCCTGCAGATGCTCTTCCGCGGCAGCAATGCGGTCGGCTACAGCAACTACCCGGACAATGTGGTCAAAGGCTTCGTACGCCATTCGGCGGAAGCGGGCATGGATGTCTTCCGGATCTTCGATAGCCTCAATTACCTGCCGAATCTCAAGGCGGCCATGGATGCGGTGCGCACGCAGACGAAGAGCATCTGCGAAGGCACGCTCTGCTACACGGGCGACATTCTCGACCCGAAACGCGACAAGTACGATCTCGCCTACTACGTGCGCCTTGCCCGCGAACTCGAGAAGATGGGGGCCCACATCCTCTGCATCAAGGACATGGCGGGTCTCTGCCGTCCCTACGCCGCGCGCAAACTCGTCAAGGCTCTCAAGGACGAAGTCGGCATCCCCATCCACTTCCACACGCACGATACCAGTGGCCTCAATGCCGCCAGCATCCTCGAAGCCGCCGCGGCCGGCGTCGACATTGCCGACGCCGCCATCTCCAGCCTGTCCGGCGGCACCAGTCAGCCGAACATCAACAGCGTCGTCGCCGCCCTCGAACACACCGCCCGCGACACGGGCATCGATGCCGGGGCACTCCAGGAATTCAGCGACTACTGGGCTGCCGTGCGCGCCTTCTACCGTCCCTTCGATACCAGTGAACCCTACGGCACGGCCGAAGTCTACCTCCACGAAATGCCAGGGGGCCAGTACACCAACCTCAAGGAACAGGCAGCCGGCATGGGCATGGCCCACCGCTGGCCGGAAATCGCCAGAGCCTACGCCGAAGTCAATCAACTCTGCGGCGACATCGTCAAGGTCACCCCTTCTTCCAAGGTCGTCGGCGACCTCGCCATCGAATGCGTGGCCCGCGGCGTCCTCCCCGCCGATATCTTCAATCTCAAGGGAGCCAAGTGGAGCAAGGATGTCACCGGCATGTTCGCCGGCTGGCTGGGCGAACCATTCTACGGCATGGAAAAGGCCAAAGCCGCAGATTCACGCAAGAAATGGGACGCCCTCGCCAATGCCATCGTGGGCAAGGGCACGGAACGCATCAAGGGCCGCCCGGGCCTGCACGCCCCAAAGGTGGAACTCGACGCCGTCCGCGCGGAACTGACCTCCAAACTCGGAGCCACCCCCAGCGAGGACGATGTCTGGAGCTACCTCATGTACCCGGATGTCTTCCTCAAATTCGCTGAATTCCGGAAGCAGTACGGCGACGTCAGCAGCCTCCCCACGCCCGCCTACTACTACGGCCTCCACGAAAAGGAGGAAATCTCAGTCCACCTCGAAGAAGGCAAAACCCTCTTCATCCGGATGCTCAATCTCACGGAGCCAGATCAGAAGGGCATCCGCACCGCCATCTTCGAACTCAATGGCTACCCACGCCATACCCACATCACCGACCGCAGCGTCGCCCAAAGCGCCGTCACCCGGCTCAAGGCAGATCCCGCCGACAAACTCCAGGTCGGTGCCCCCATGCCTGGCATGGTCGCCAGCATCGCCGTCACCGTCGGCCACAAGGTCAAGGAAGGCGAAACCCTCCTCACCCTCGAAGCCATGAAAATGTTCGCCGCCGTCGCCGCCCCCACCGCCGGTACCGTCGAGGAAATCCTCGTCAAGGTCGGCGAAAGCGTCGAAAGCAAAGACCTCCTCATCCGCCTCGGGAAGTAATCATCAAAGGACCGGAAGGGACCAGGAAGGACCCGAAAGATGGCGGTTCGCGTTCCCAGCGCGCCGCCTTTCCTCACATCCCACTGAAGTCGATCCTTGCGAGAACCCACGCGAGGAAGGCGAGGTAGGAACCGGAAAGGACGGTGGCGGTCACGGTGAGGGCCTGCGTGGCCGGGCTCATGCTGCGACGGCCCATCAGCAGGCAACCGACGCTGGTGAGGAAGCACAGCAGGGTCGCGAGGATCTGGGTGGCATGGAACGGCCGCTCGCTCCAGCCGAAGTGCTCGGCCGCCAGAATTCCGGGAATGCAGGCGAGCGCACTGAATCCGCTGAGCATCATCCCGGCACGGAGCAGACCGACGGGCAGGGTCGTCACTTGGTTCATGAAGATGACTTTAGATTATGAACGGGGGGCGCGCAAGCGGCGCAGGGCAGGGGGAAATTCCGGGCTTGGGTGCATGGCTGGAGTGGTGCAGATTCTCGCATGCGGTTGCTTGGATTTTTTCTGCTGCTGGCATTGGTGCTGTGCATTCCCTTTCTGACCCATGGGGCGGAATGGGACCTGCGTTTTTCTCAGGAGAACATGCAGCGGATGCTGAGCGGCGGTGGCTACCAATGGGGCTGGCTGCTCGCCATGCTCCTACTGATTGGCGATCTCCTCCTGCCGGTCCCGGCGACCGCGGTGATGTCGGCGCTTGGCTACGTCTATGGCTGGCTCCTCGGCGGAATGGTGGCGGCCAGCGGTTCCTTCCTCTCGGGTACCGTCGCCTACCTTCTCTGCCGCCGTTTCGGCCTGCGCGCCGCCCAGCGGCTCATGGGCCCGCAGGACCATGCACGAGGTCAGCGGATCTTTGCGGGCAAGGCCGGTGGCTGGCTCGTGGCCCTCTCCCGCTGCCTCCCCCTCATGCCGGAAGTGGTCGCCTGCATGGCGGGCCTCAGTCGGATGCCCGCGGCCCGCTTCTTCCCAGCCCTCGCCTGTGGCAGCCTCCCGCTCGGCTTCGTTTTCGCCGCCGCTGGAGCCAGTGGCCGCAGCAATCCCGCCCTCGCCCTCGGCCTCAGCGCGGGCATCCCGGTCGTCCTCTACCTCATCAGCCTCGCCATCCTCCGCCGACCACGCCAATAAACCATTTTCCAGTTGCGTGACACCCTCTCCGATCTACGGACACGGCATCCATCGCGCGGGATTAGCTCAGCGGTAGAGCACCTGCTTCACACGC
>CAZSDE010000296.1:2999-5131 GCA_964605435.1 uncultured Akkermansia sp. | reverse complement strand
GCCCAGGCGGTGCTAGCTTGACTTGCGTGGTGGGGGATTGGCAGTGGGGGGAATCAGAGGGCGACCGCGTGGTGTCTGGTGGCGTGGTGGAGCTGGATGGCGGGGATGGGTGGGAGGTCGCGGGAGGGAAGGTGGTGCAGGAGAGCTGCGATTTCCTGCTGGCAGCTTTGCTGGAGATCGGTCCAGCGGGCCCATGCGAGGTCCGGGGCGTGGGTGATCTGGCGGAGGAGGCTGATCCATTCGGTGAAGGCGCGTTCGCGGTCGCCTTCGCCGAGGAAGCCGTCGTCGCGTTCGGTGGGTTTGCGTCGCTCCAGCCAGAGGGCGATGGCTTCGGCGGTGCCTTCGCCGTATCCTGAGGGGAGACCGGCGTCGAGGTAGCCATCGTGGTTGGCGGCTCCGTAGGCGTGGAGGCAGGACATGGCGAGGCGTTCGCTGCCGCCGCTGAGGGAGGCTTCGCTGAAGCGGAAGCCGCCGCGGACATTGGCGAGGTGGCGGGTGATTTCGTGAGTGGGGTAGGAAGAGTCTTCGAGGGCGGCGGCGATGGCGAGGCCTTCTCCGCCGCTGAAGAGGCTGAAGATTTCACCGCGGCGGGTGGGGGTGCCGTTTGGCGAGACGAGGCCGAGCTGGCGCCATGCGAAGGCGGCGGAGTGTGGTGGCTGGATTGCCGGGAGGCCGCCGGGTTGCTGCGGGGTGTTTTCCGGCTCGAGGGAAACGGTGCGTTCCGGAGGAGAGACGAGGGCGTTTCCGGAGGAATCGAGATAGACCGGCCATGGGGTGGCGTCGTAGCGGACGAGCAGGGAGAGGACAGAGCCGCGCATGACGAGGCCGGCGGGAGATCCGCCTGCGAGGAGGGGAGTGAGGGCTGGGATGATCTGCGCGGTGATGGCGTCGCGGGACCAGAGTGGGTGGCGGGGCGCGAGGCGGCGGATGGGTTTGGTGAGGGAGAACCCGTCTGGTTCCTGGCTGAGTGTGGCGATGGCGAGTTCCCGGCCGTACTGCGGGGGGGATCGGTCCGGGAGGCGGCAGAGACGGCCGGTGGGAAAGCTGCGGAGCATGAAGTCGTGGCAGGCGAGGGCGGGGACCCAGCGGCTGCCGTGGTGGACGAGGGCAGAGGCGAGCGGGGCTGTGGTGTGGCGGGATTTGTGGCGTGGTTCCCATGTGCCCGCGGCATTGAGGATTTCCGTGCGGCCCGGGCGGAGGCCGAAGAGGCTGGTGGGTGCTGCGGGGGCGGCAGGGCCTGCGTTATCATCTGCGGGAGCGGCGGCATCGGTTTCAAAGCCGAGGGTGATGCGCTGGCGGCTGAAGAGAGACGCGCAGATGGCGGTGGCGGCGGCGAGGGGGCACTGGCCATGGCGGCTGGCCTGCGACATGATGCGCAGGAGGGTGGGCCAGTCGATCTGGTTGCTGCGGCGGAGCGAGCGCTGACTGGCGTCGCCGAGGCGGGGTGAGCGGGCAGCGCTGATGACGTAGCCGGATTCGTCGAGGCCGCGGCGTCCGGCGCGTCCGAACATCTGGAGGAGTTCGTCCGGGGCGATCTGGCGTTCCATGCGGCCGTCGAAGTAGATGGTTTCGGCGACCATGACCGAGCGCATGGAGAAGTTGATGCCTGCAGCGAGGCCGGTGGTAGCGGCGACGACGCGGAGTTGTCCGGCTTTGGCGAGGGGTTCGATGATGCCGGCGCGCTGCTGGTAGCTCATGCCGCTGTGGTGGCAGGCGACGCGCTGGCGGAGGAGCGGGGCGTAGTCCGGTCCGAGGATGCGTTCCTGTTCTCTGGTGAGCGGGAGCGGGTCCGGGGTGGGGACGGCGGCGGCGATGCGGCGGGCGATGGCTTCCGCGTCGCGGCGGCGGGGAGCGAAGATGAGGAGCGGGCCGAGGCCCGAGAGGAGAACCGAGGCGGCGAGGCGCGGCCAGAAGCCGGTGAGGGATTTGGGGGCCTGACGCGGGAGCTGGGCGAGCGGCATTTCCTCGAGTGGTACCGGGCGTTCGTGGACCGAGACGAGTTCCGTGCGGCGGCCGAGCCGCTGCATCCATGCGGTGACTTCGCGGGCATTGCCGACGCTGCCGCTGAGGAGGAGGAGGCGGGTGGAAGCGGGGGCCGAGGCGATGGCGAGTTCGTAGGCTGGGCCTCGGGT
>CAZSDE010000296.1:0-2986 GCA_964605435.1 uncultured Akkermansia sp. | reverse complement strand
CGAGCATCTGGTATTCGTCGATGACGAGGAGCGACGGCCCTTCGCCCGAGAGGAGGCGTTCGCGCTGGGTTTCCAGCGTGGCGACGACCACGGGAGCGTCTGGATTTTCCGAGAGGTCGCCGGTGACGATGCCGACGTGCCAGCCTTTGCGCTGCCATTCGAGGCGTTTGTCGTTGGCGAGGGCGCGGGTGGGGACGGTGTAGACCGCCTGGCCTTTCCAGCCTGCGGAGATGAGGAGTTCGAAGATCCATGTTTTTCCTGCGCCGGTGGGGGCATCGACGACCACATCTGATCCACTGCGGAGGGCGCGTACGGCTTCCTGCTGCCAGAGGTCCGGCAGGGCGAAGTTGAGAGAGAAGCCCTTGCCGTTCATGGAAAGGGAAACGGCGGAACGGGTTGTTCAGCTGCCGGATTCCGGGCGATTGCGCATGAAATCGGCCACCTGGGCGAAGAACGCGGAAAGTTCCGGGGTGGCGTGGGCGGGGAGGGCGCATTCGTCCATGGCGGCGGACATGAGAGAGAGCCAGCGGTCGCGTTCGGCGGTGCCGATGGAGAACGGGAGGTGGCGCATGCGCAGGCGCGGGTGGCCGCGCTGGTCGGTGTATTTCGTGTGTCCGAGGAAGCGGAAGCAGAGGAAATCGGCGAGACGTTCCTCGGCACCGGCCCAGTCGTTTTCCGGGTACATGGGGCCGAGGAGGTCATCGCTGCGGACGCGGCGGTAGAAGGCAGCGGTGAGTTGCCGGAACGCCGATTCGTCCATGGATGCCGCGATGATCTGCTCGTTCATGGGGGGGAGGTGCCATGGGGTGGGAATGGGTGCAAGCGGCCCGCGGGAATCCCGTTTGCGGCGAGTGGGGAGTCGCCGCATGCATTTGCGGATTCACCCGATTGAGTATGAGGTCACTTCCGTCCGGCGTTCAGGCAGAGAACATTCCGCGGCACATTGCCGTGATCATGGATGGCAATGGGCGGTGGGCCAGGAAATTCGGCTGGCAGCGGACGCGGGGTCACCGGGCGGGAGCGGATGCGGTGAGCCGCTGTGTGGAGGCCTGCGATGACCTTGGGGTGGAGTATCTGACCCTGTATGCGTTCAGCACGGAGAACTGGCGGCGGCCGAAGACCGAGGTGGCGGCGCTCATGACCTTGCTGGACCGGTTTCTGGAGGACCGGACGCCCGAGATGATGGAGCGGAATGTGCGGCTGCAGGCGATTGGGAGGCTTACGGATCTGCCGGAGGCCGTGCAGAAGCGGCTGCATGAATCGATTGAGAAGACGAGCCGGAACAGTGGGGTGACGATGGTGCTGGCGCTGAGTTACGGGTCGCGCGAAGAGATCGTCGATGGCATCCGGGGGTTGCTGCGGAACATTGAGGAAGGGCATCTCGACAAGGCGATGATAACGCCTGATGTATTCAGCAAGCATCTGTACACGCGGTACTATCCTGATCCGGACCTGCTGATCCGGACGAGCGGGGAGATGCGGCTGAGCAATTTTCTGCTCTGGCAGTGCAGTTATGCGGAGATTGTGATTCTGGAGAAGCTGTGGCCGGACTTTCAGAAGACCGACTTGTATGGGGCGGTGAGGGAGTATCAGAAGCGGAACCGGAGGTTCGGGGGGCTCTGAGGAGAGGAGTTCAGGGGAGTGGAGCGGCGAAGAACGGCTGGAGTTCGCTGCGGAAGTAGCGGAGGGCGTTGCGGACCGGGAGGGGGACACCGCCGCCGAGGGCGCAGAGGCTGGTTTGTTCCATGGTATCGAGGAGGTCACCGATCAGTTCCGGATCGATGCGGAACGAGGCATCGTTGCGGGCTTTGGCGATGAGTTCGCGGCCGCGTGTGCTGCCGAGGCGGCAGGGGAAGCATTTGCCGCAGCTTTCGTCGGCGGTGAACTGGAAGAGGTGTTCGAGGTAATGGATCATGGGCATGGCTTCCGGGATGGCGATGACGCCGGCGTGACCGAGGAGGAAGCCTGCGGATTTGAACGATTCGAAGTCGACCGTGAGGGAGTCGGTGAGGGCGAGGGGGATGAGGCCGCCGAGGGGGCCGCCGATGTGGATGGCCTTGACTGGTTTGCGGAAGCCGCCGGCAGCGGCGAAGACGTCTTTGAGGGGGAGGCCCATGGGGGCTTCGTAGATGCCGGGGCGGACGAAATGTGAATCGAGGCTGAGGAGTTTGGGTCCGGTGCTCTGGGGTGTTCCGATGGAGCCGTAGGATTTGCCGCCGAGGGTGAGGATGGCGTGGAGGTTGGCGAATGTTTCGACGTTGCTGACGATGGTGGGTTTGCGGAAGAGGCCCTGGACGGTGGGGAAGGGTGGGCGGACGCGGACTTCCGGACGCTGGCCTTCGATTGATGCGAGCAGGGCGGTTTCTTCGCCGCAGATGTAGGCTCCGGCTCCTTTGATGGTTTTGAGGGAGAAGTCGAAGCCGCTGCCTGCGATGTTGCGGCCGAGGAGTCCGGCCGTGTGGAGGTCGGCGATGGCGGCGTCGATGATGCGGATGGAATCGGGGTATTCGGCGCGGATGTAGAGGATGCCTGTGGAGGCTCCGGCGAACCAGCCGGCGACCATCATGCCGAGGAGGACGCTGTGGGGCTGCTGTTCCATGAGGTACATGTCGATGTAGGCTCCGGGGTCGCCTTCATCGGCATTGCAGACGATGTATTTTTCGGTGCCGGGTGCTTCGCGGCAGGATTGCCATTTGAAGTGGGCGGGGAAGCCGGCACCGCCGCGTCCGCGCAGGCCTGCGGCTTTCAGTTCCGCGAGAAAGGCATCGCGGTCTGATGCGAGGAGCTGGCGGAAGGGCTGGTAGTAGGCTGCGATGCCGGGGAAGGGGGCTGTGAGGATGGGCTGGGGGAGCAGCGAGGTCACCGAGTATGGTGGGCCTGCCGGGGGAGGAGACGGGTTGCGGGCGAGGGCGGCGATGGCGTCGGGTGCGAGGCCGGAATAGTTATGGCTGCCGAGCTGGAAGGCTCCGCCCGTGTGGCAGTGACC
>CAZSDE010000295.1:4052-5141 GCA_964605435.1 uncultured Akkermansia sp. | reverse complement strand
CGCCCAGGCCTGCCGCATGCCCTACGAATTGGTCGTCGACGGCGAAACCAAAAGCACCGGCGGCCGTCCCTACCTCCTCTCACCCCAGGACCTCGCCGCCATCGACGAAATCCCCGATCTCGTCGCCCTCGGCATCCGCAGCTTCAAAATCGAAGGCCGACTCAAGTCGCCGGAATACGGCGCCGCCGTCACCCGCGTCTACCGCAAGGCCATCGATGCTGCCGTCGCCGGCCAAACCGACACCGTCACCCGCGAGGACCGCTACGACCTCTCCATGACCTTCAGCCGCGGCCTCTTCCCCGGCTGGCTCCACGGCGTCAATCACCAGCGCCTCGTCGACGGACGCTTCGCCAAGAAACGCGGGCCCTTCGCCGGTCAGATCACCGCCACCGGACGCGACTGGGTCGAACTCGACCGCCTCGGCGCTGGCCTCAAGCCCGGCGACGGCGTGGTCTTCGATACCGGCGGCGACACAAACCGCGAACAGGGAGGCTTCATCTTCACCATCCACGGCCGCCGCCTCTCGTTCCAGAATGGCCGCCTCCGCACCCACCTCATCCCTCACGGCTCGCGCGTCTGGAAGACCAGCGATCCCGCCATGGAACGCCGCCTCCGGTCGTCATGGCAGGGGAATATCGCGCCGCAGCGCACCAACCCGCTCCACCTCCGCCTCACCGGTCAGCCCGGTGCCCCACTCGTCATCGCGGAGTCCTCAGGCAAGGCATCGGTCACTTCCGAAATGCCCCTTGCCCCCGCCCAGCGCCAGCCCCTCACGGAAGCCATGGCGGCCGCCCAGCTCGGCCGTCTCGGGGGATCCCGCTGGCACCTCGCAGTCATCGATTTCGCCGTGACCGGCAGCGCCATGCTCCCCGTCAGCGAACTGAACCGCATGCGCCGCAGCCTCGTAGCCGCGCTAGAAGCGGCGGAATCTCCCGATGCCACCAGTTCCGCGGCCCGTGCATCAGACTCCCGTCCCCCGGCTGAGGTCCTGCACGGACTGCTCGCTCCCATGGCCTCTGCCCGCGCGGCTGCCCCTCCCGGAACTCCGGAACTTCACGTCCTCTGCCGCTCGCGCGCCCAACTCGAAGC
>CAZSDE010000295.1:0-4042 GCA_964605435.1 uncultured Akkermansia sp. | reverse complement strand
TCTATCTCGACCTCGAAGACATCCGGGGCTACGCAGACGCCGCCGCATGGACCCGCGATCATTCCCAGAGCCGCCTCGTCCTCGCCACCCCGCGCATCCAGAAGGCCAACGAACAGGGATTCTTCCGCCTCATCGAACGCGCCCGGCCCCACGGCGTCCTCATCCGGAACCCCGGAGCCGTCCGCTTCTTCTCCTCCACAGGACTCGACTGCTTCGGCGACTTCTCTCTGAATGTCGCCAACCCACTCACCGCGGAATTCTACCGCCAGCAGGGACTCGCCCGCCTCACCATCTCCTGCGACCTCAATGCCCCGCAGGTCGCCTCCCTCCTCCTCGCCGCCCCACCCGACTGGTTCGAACTCATCATCCACCAGCACATGCCCATGTTCCATATGGAGCATTGCGTCTTCGCGGCCTTCCTCTCCGAAGGTTCCTCGTTCCTCGACTGCGGCCGACCCTGCGACCGCCATCAGGTGAAACTGCGCGACCGGGTCGGCATGGAACACCCTCTCAAAGCCGACGTCGGCTGCCGCAATACCCTCTTCAATGCCGTCGCCCAAACCGGGGCCAGACACTTCGATGACCTCCGCCACGCCGGACTTTCCCACTTCCGCATCGAACTCCTCGAGGAATCACCGCAGGAAACCACTTCCATCATCGCAGCCTACCGCGCCCTGCTCGACGGCACTATCGACGGCGAACACCTCTGGCAATCGCTCGGAGCCCAATCCCAGCTCGGCGTCACCGCAGGCACCCTGCGCAATTCATAGCCGCTCCCCCCGCCACGTTTGCGCCCGCGAAATCCACGTGACAACGGCCCGCCCGTCCGGAAAATCGCTGCAGCCATGCGCCTTCCGCTGACCCTCGCCTTCCTCGCCGCTTCCCTCGCCCTCCCGGCCCCCGCCGAGTCGCCCCGGACGGAACTCGCCACGGCGGTGCTCGACCGCTACGAGAACTTCTCGATCCCGGAAAAACAGGCGGCACTCAGCGCCCTCGTCTCACACCGCGAAACCGCTGCCGCCGTCCTCGACGCCATGGGCAAGGGCCGCATCCCGCGCAGCGACCTCTCAGGCTTCGCCGCCCGCCAGATCGCCGCCTTCAACGACCCCGCCCTCTCGGCCCTCCTCGAGAAATCATGGGGCCGCATCGGCAACTCCGCCCCCGGCACCGAAGAAGCCGCCCGCGAACATGCCCGCCTCAAGGCCCTCCTCACCCCAGACGTCCTCGCCAAAGCCAACGTCCAGGAAGGCCGGCTCCTCTTCAAAAGCGTCTGCGCCACCTGCCACCAGCTCTTCGAGGACGGCGGCCACATCGGACCGAACCTCACAGGCTCCAACCGCGCCGACCTCGATTACCTCCTCGAAAACATCACCAACCCCAGCGCTGTCCTCGGCCGCGATTACGAACTCCATACCTTCTCCCTAAAGGACGGCCGCGCCGTGGCAGGCATGATCCGCAAGGAAACCGACAGCGCCCTCACCATCCAGACCATCACCAGCGAGGAAGTCATCGCCCGCACCGACATCCAATCACAGGAAAATCCAGGCATCTCCATGATGCCAGCAGGCCTCCTCACCGGTCTCTCGCCCAGCCAGGCACGCGACCTCGTGGCCTACCTCGCCAGCCCCCAACAGGTCCCCCTCCCCGGCGAAGGCCCGCCTCCCCCAGCCACCGTCCCCGGAGCCATCGAAGGCGAATCGCTCAAGGTCCTCGCGAAAACCGGCGAAGCCGCCCCGCAGGACATGCGCAATTGGAAGGATTCCACATGGAGCGCCGCTTCCCAACTCTGGTGGACCGGCGGCAAACCCGGTGACCAACTCACCCTCGCCCTCCCCATCCTCACCGACGGAACCTACGAAATCTTCGCCGTACTCACCCGCGCCCCGGACTACGGAACAGTTCGCTTCTCCCTCGATGGCAAAGCCCTCGGAGACAACCGGCAGATCGACCTCTTCGGTTCCAAAGTCACCGCCACCACCGAAATCTTCCTCGGCAAGGCAGACCTCACCGCCGGCGATCACCGCCTCTCCCTCACCATCACCGGAGCCCACCCCGACGCCATCAAATCCTACATGGCCGGCCTCGATTACATCCGACTCCAGAAGACCCGCTGACTCCCTGCCAAACCTCCGACGATCGCTTCTCCCGCAACACCAAGCCGAAACCGAGCCAACCGACCCGCCATGAACCACCTCTCTGCCTTCCTCACCGCTTCTGTCCTCACCACGGCCGCCACCACCGCAGGCGACTGGCCGAATTTCCGCGGCCCCGAATTCAATGGCATCGCCAAAGGCGAAAAATGGTCGGCCCAATGGCCGGACGATGGCCCCAAGGTCCTCTGGAAAGCCAAAGCCGGCATCGGCTTCGCGTCGTTCTCCGTCGCGGACGGCCGCGTCTATACCACAGGCAACAGCAATGACGAAGACACGGTCTTCTGCTTCGACGCCACCACCGGCAAGCAACTCTGGAAGCATTCCTACCCGGAAGAACTCGATCCCAAATACTACGAAGGCGGGACCTCGGCGACCCCCACCGTCCACGATGGCAAAGTCTACCACCTCAGCCGCACCGGCGATGCCTTCTGCCTCGACGCCGCCACCGGCAAGGTCGTCTGGACCGAAAACCTGCAGGAAAAGACTGGCGCGGAACTCCCGGACTGGGGCTTCGCCGGCTCGGCCCTCGTGCTCGGCGACTCAGTCGTCTTCAGCCTCGGCGAGTTCGGCACGGCGGTCTCGAAAGCCGATGGCTCGATCCGCTGGACCACAGGCAAGCAGCCAGCAGGATATTCTTCGCCTCTCCCGCTCAAATCAGGTGACCGCCAGCTCCTCCTCATGTCCTCAGGCAAGGCCTACGCCGCCGTCGATGCCAAGGACGGGAAAACGGTCTGGGAGTTCCCATGGACCACACAGTACGGTGTCAATGCAGCCGACCCCATTCCGTCGGGCGAAACCGTCTTCATTTCTTCAGGCTATGAAAAAGGCGCTGCCCTCATCCGCACAGACAGCGGCAGCCCCAGCGCGGTCTGGCAGAACAAAGCCATGCGCAATCAGTTCAATTCCTGCGTCCTCATCGATGGCCACCTCTACGGACCAGATGGCAACAACGGCCGCAATGCCTCGCTCAAATGCCTCGAACTGAAAACCGGCACCGTGAAATGGGAACACAAGGGCTTCGGCCCCGGCGGCCTCATGGCAGCCGATGGCATGCTCATCACTCTCTCGGAAAAAGGTGAACTCGCCATCGCCCCGGCCTCGCCGGAGAAATTCGCCCCCGCCGCCACCGCCCAGGTGCTCGGCGGCCGCTGCTGGTCGGCTCCCGTCCTCTCCCATGGCCGACTCTACTGCCGCAATGCCGCCGGCGATGTCGTCTGCCTCGACCTCTCCGCTAAATGATTCCTGCCATGCGTTCCCGCCGCCAGTTCCTCGCTTCATCCGCTGCTGCCTTCTCAGCGGTGCCCCTCCTGCGCGCCCAGGATCCTAACCGGAAATTCGGCTCGGGCTGGTGGGGCCTCAATATCCTGCGCGAAGCCCTCGCAGCCGGCCGCTCGGAATGCATCGCCCTCTGCGATGTCGACCCCCGCCAGCTCGCCAAGGCCACCGAAGACGTCCAGTCCATCACGAACTCTTCCCCGAAACAATACCGCGATTACCGCGATCTCCTCGACAAGGAAAAACCGGACATCGCCATCATCGCCACCCCGGACCACTGGCACGCCCTGCAGACCATCGCCGCCCTCAAGGCCGGAGCCCATGTCTTCGTCGAGAAACCAACGGCCCACACGGTCAATGAAAGCCGTGCCATGGTCCGCACGGCCAAAGATTCCGGCCGCACCGTCCAGGTCGGACTCCACCGCCGCATCGGCCCCCACCACGTCAATGCCCACCGCTTCCTCCGCGATGGCAAGGTCGGCAAAATCGGTATGGTGCGCTGCTTCGTCCACAGCGGCGGTGGCACGGAACAGGCCCGCCCCAATGGTTCCCCCCCGGATGGCATGGACTGGGACCTCTACTGCGGCCCAGCCCCCCTCCGTCCCTTCAACTCC
>CAZSDE010000294.1:3080-5144 GCA_964605435.1 uncultured Akkermansia sp. | reverse complement strand
GGGCGGACCCCTTGATCTGAGCTGAGCATGGACTGGCGGCGCGGGATGCGGCGGCTCGGACGGCTCCTTTTGCTGGTCGGGCTACTCGGCGCGGGATGCTGGTGGCTGGCTCCGTGGTTTGTGGCGTGGCCCGATGCGCTGCGTCAGGAACCACAGGCCTCGGCGCAGGTGGTCGACCGGCGCGGGGAATCGCTCCGGCGGATGGCCGGGCCTGGTGGCAAAGCCGGCGGACTGGTGCAGCCGGGCGAAGTCCCCGCCGCCCTTGTGGCCGCCACGCTGTCAGCGGAAGACCGGCGCTTCTGGAGTCATGGCGGCATCGACTTCCTTGCGGTCCTGCGGGCCGTACGTGACGGCGTGAGGCAGGGACGGTTGGTCTCCGGGGCGAGCACCGTGACCCAGCAACTCGCGAAGCAGGTCCTGCCCCGCCCGCGCACATGGTGGGCGAAACTGCGGGAAGCCCTGCTGGCACGGCGACTGGAAATGACATGGAGCAAGGAACGCATTCTGCGGGAATACGTGAGCCGGATCAGCTACGGAGCGCTTGCGACGGGATGCCGGGAAGCGGCGTGGCATTTCTTCGGAAAGCCCGTGAGCGATCTCAGTCCTGCCGAGTGCGCACTGCTCGCTGGTTTGCCGCAGGCCCCGGCGCGGCTCAATCCATGGAAGCACCGGGCGGCGGCCGAGGCGCGCCAGCAATGGATTCTGAGCCGCATGGAAGCGCTCGGATTTCTCACACTGGCAGAAGCGGAGCGCGCGCGGCACGAGTCCCTCCGCTGGGAACGCGGGGGCCGCGAATTCAGCGCCCCGCATTTCGTGGATTATGTCCTGCGCGGGCAGGATGGCGAACTCCCGCCCGGACAGGTTCTCCGCACGACCCTTGATGCTGCGCTGCAGGGCCGCTGCGAGGAAATCGTGGCCTTCCGCCTCGATGCCCTCAAGGCCAGCCATGTGCAGCAGGCCTCCGTGGTCGTGCTCGACAATGCAGACGGCAGCATTCTCGCGATGGTGGGCAGTGCCGATTACGACGGAGCCGGCGATGGCAGGGTCAATGGCTGCCTTGCGCGGCGGTCGCCGGGATCCGCCCTCAAGCCGTTCACATGGCTGCTCGCCCTGCAGGCAGGAGCCAATCCTGCAGATGTCATCGCCGACCTCCCCGTGGAATTCGTGACCGCCAGCGGACTGTACCGACCCGAAAACTACCACGGCCGGGCCGCCGGACCAGTCTCCCTGCGGACCGCCCTCGCCTGCAGCCTCAATCTTTCCGCCGTAAAACTGCTGGAACGGCACGGCGGGCCCGCCGCACTCATCGATGTTCTCCAGCGCGCCGGCGTCAGCACGCTCAACCGCAGTCCCGACGACTACGGTCTGGGCCTCACAATCGGTGGCGGCGAAGTGACCCTGCTGGAACTGACCGCCGCCTACGCCGCCCTCGCCCGGCTCGGCCAGCGCTGCGACCCCCGGCCGCTCATCGACCGCCCGGCTTCGGGTGAGGTGCAGCTATTTGATCCCGATGCCTGCTGGCTGCTCGCCGACATTCTGAGCGACAACGAGGCACGGGCGGGCACCTTCGGAACCACCAGCCCCCTGCGGCTCCCCTTCCCCGCCGCCGTGAAAACCGGTACCAGCACGGGCTACCGCGACAACTGGGCAATCGGCTACACCCCGCAGTACACGGTCGGCGTCTGGGTCGGCAATTTCGATGGCACTCCCATGCAGGAAGTCAGCGGCGTAACCGGAGCCGCCCCCATGTTCCGCGACATCATGCAGATCCTCGCCACGCGCGATGGTTCCCAGTGGTACCAGCCACGCGAAACCATGGCCAGGGTCGAAGTCGATCCCCTCACCGGCCTTCCCGTTCCGGCCGCATGGAAAACCCGGCGACCGCAACGCAGCGACTGGTTTTTGCGGGAACGTGTCCCCTCCCCCGAAGACGGAACGGATCGCTACGACGAAACCGGCCGCGTCCGGCTCGGCCCGGAATTTTCCGATTGGCTCGCCGGCCCCGGAAACTGGCTGACCACCGACGCCGTCGCCACCACCGCCGCCAGCAGCCCCCCCGCCCTG
>CAZSDE010000294.1:2452-3070 GCA_964605435.1 uncultured Akkermansia sp. | reverse complement strand
CAGGGCGGACAAGTGCTTCCGCTGCGCAGCAACCATCCGGCCCACACCGTCCGCTGGCATAGCCCATCCCTCGCCATCGACCCCAACGGTCCCTCCGCCCGACTCCAGCCCGGCCGCCACGAAATCCACGCCTTCACCAGCTCGGAATCCACCACCAGCTGGATCGAAGTCCGCGCACGTTAAGAACCTGTGACACCGGCGAGGTTCAGCATGATCCAGAGGGCTTCGCCGCCTGCGGCGAGGGCGAGGATCTGGCGGAGGGCACGCAGGCCGGGTCGGTCGTCCTGCAGCTTGCGCTGGCGGGGGATGCCAGTTCCGGCGGCGACGAGGGCGCAGCCGAGCAGGGTGGCGAGCCATGGTTTGCCTCCTTCGGCGGGGGCAATCCCCGCAAGGGCGGCTCCAAAAGCAGCCGCTCCACCGACGACAAGCATACCGCGCCGGGCGAGTCCGGCTCCCCCTGCGTAAAGCAAGTCCATGGCCAGCAAGGCAGCCGCCGCCCCGCACAGAAACACCGGCAGCGGATGCGCGAGCACCGAACCGGAAAGGGTCATGCCAAGAAACGAAGCGAGCCACGCGAGCGCCGCCCATTGGTACAGCCGCACGGGCAGCACACCGCTG
>CAZSDE010000294.1:0-2442 GCA_964605435.1 uncultured Akkermansia sp. | reverse complement strand
GCTGCCAAGGCCCCCCAGAAAGGCCCACAGGACCGTCAGCAGTATCCAGTCGCTTCCCCGCCGCGGATTGACATCGATCCGTTCCACGGCACCGCTGGCTTCCCCGATGACAGGACCGAACCCGGTGGAGAAAACCACTTCCTTGCCACGGTAGAGAGCGCCGAGCTGGGGCACGGCACCCTTGGGACCGAATCGGTAGGCGTAGCTGAAATCCCATGGGACACCAGGAGCCGACGGGAATTCCTCGCACATGCGGTGACTCACGGCGACCGTCCGCGGCCGTCCGGCGAATGGATAGCGCACATGAACATTGAAGTGGGCGCGGTCCGGTCCCTCGAGTCCTTTGCCGATGACCTTGGGAGGATCGATCGATTCGACCGTTCCCTTGAGGGATTCGCCATCGGCCTGGAAGCTGAGGTGGTCGAGCAGGTAGGGCATGTGCTTCGGGGCGAGGTCGAGTGCGAGGTCGAAATCGACGCTGCCGTCGCTGTCCTGCGGAAGGCCCTGGACGACGATGAGTTCGCGGACCGACATGTCGACACGGACCTCGAGTCCGGCCTCCGTGAATTCGATCCACATGGGATTCTGCAGAATGGGATGGCCGAGGGCCGAAGCAAGATTTCCCAGCAGCAGCAGGCAGCACAGCAGTGGTCCACGCATACGAAAAAGAGGCATCATGATCATTCCGCTGCGATGGTCAAAGCCGCAGATGCAGTCCGCGTTGGCCGCACCAGCGCACGGCTCCCCACGAAAGCAGGACGCCGCAGCTGCTCAGCAGCAGCGCCCACCAGAGCGGGGCATCGTCCGGCCCCACGGCCGCCGTCGCTCCCATGACCACCATGTGGATAAAGTAAGCCAGCAGAGCATTTGTTCCAAGATCCGTGAAAACCGTGAGCGATCGACCGCGGGCATCGCTCCACCAGACGAAGAGGGCGTAGACGGCGAGCGAGCATCCCGCGGCGAACAATTGATAGGAAACACTGCCGGCGCGCTGGCTCATGGTCCATGCATCCGGGGCGTGCCATGGCGGCACGAAGGGAGGTGCGGCGAGCACACCACCTGCGGTGAGGCAGGAGAGAGCGTAGCCTGCGGTCATGATGGGAAGCGACCATGCCAGCAGCCGGGGCCATGCCTTCCCTGCCCCGCTGGAGACGGCGTCCCATGCGAGCGAGCCTGCCACCACGGGCAGCGTCCATGTCAGGAATCCGAGCGGGCCGCCGTCGATGACCCGCCATGCGTGCAGGGTTTCGTACCATCCCGCGAGGGACAGCGCCACGTGCAGTGCGGCTGATCCTGCCGCCAGTCCGAGACGCAGCCACATTCCGCCCAGCATCACCGGGAGCACCCACAGGGTGGTCAGCCCGATGTGCGTGAGGGCCTGAAAGGCATTGGTCAGGAAGACCTCGCGGAAGAGTCGACCGGTTTCGGCGGTCGTGAGCAGGTCCCATGTCCGGAAATTCCCGCCCGGATGGTACCAGATGAACCCGACGAGCATGAGGAGGAGTCCACGCTGCAGACCCCGCCGCAGGGCCGCTGCCTTCCCATGCCGTGCACCTTCCCGCAGCATCACGAACCGCAGTGCCATGCCCACCGCGAAGAAGAACTGCGGCATCACCGTGTCCGCATAGCTGCACCATGTATTGTGATGCCGCAGGATGGCTGGAACCGACCGGAAATCGCCGAGGAAATTCACCACGAACATCGCCAGGACCGTGTAGCCACGGAATTGATCCAGCGAGGTCAGGCGGGCCGGCGCACTGGCAGCGTCCGGCTTCATTCCGCCGCCCCGTGCAGTTCCGCGAGCAATTGTACCGCGGCTTCCACCAGTTGTTCCCCCGAGCCTGGCTCGACCCGCGCGCTTTCCGCTTCGTAGGCCTTCTCCGCATAACTGCGGCGGTCGGGCACATAGCCGACACTGCCATTGGCAAGAGTCGTGATCACGGTGCGGGCGAAAGGCGAACGCTTTTTGAGGGCGAGCCCGAGTTCGCTGAAGATCTCGCCCGGCAGGGCCACCCATGCGACATCGCGTCCGAGCGTGACCACCTGAACCTCGGCGGGAATCGGTTCCCCGTGGAGTGGTTCGAGATCGAGCAGTCGGTTGGCGCGCACAAGGTCCATGAACCCCGGGGCCGGCTGCCGTTTTCCGCTCACGGTGAGCCTTGCCATTTCGGCGGCTTCCGGGCTGACGGCGGGGACGGCCAGCGGGACGCGCACCGACTTCACCTGAAGCGGACCGTCGGCGACCGGGCGTCGTTCCTTGTCCGCGCGCAGGAGGGCGGCGGCAATGAGCGTGCCGAGCCGGTTGGCTTCTTCGATCCCGCTCTGTCTGCGGGCCCATTTGACATCGAGGTGATTGAGATTTCCCGAGGCCCCATTTCCGTAGAGCACGACACTGTCCTTGCCGTGGTATCCCGAGAGCAGCTTGGCGATGACGCTCGGATA
>CAZSDE010000293.1:0-5145 GCA_964605435.1 uncultured Akkermansia sp. | reverse complement strand
CCGCCCGCAGGGGATCCCGTCACTAAACCACGGCGCAGCCGCTCATCCAACCACCGCAGACTCCGGCTCCGCTGCCGGGCCCGGTTTTTCAACAGGCTCCTGAGAGTCCATCATTCCTGCTGCTGCCACCACTTCGCAAGCCGCTGCCGCGCCCGGAAAACCCGGGAATCCACGGCACGGACGGAAGTTCCAAGAACGACCGCAATTTCCTGGTGCGGCAGTTGCTCAATGGCAGAAAGCACCAGCGGTGTCCGCAGCTTCTCGGGAAGCAGGGCAAGACCACGGGCCAGCAACCGCAGGGCCGCACGCGTCTCGGCCGCCGCATCCGGTGATTCATGCAGCGGACTGAGCGCATCAGGCGGGCCATCCGCCGGCCATTCGCACAGCCAGCGCTGACGCGATTGACGCGCCCGGACGTGGTCGCGGCAGAGGTTGAGGGCAATCCGCCAGAGCCACGGGCGGAACTGACCGGACTCGCGGTACCGCGGCAGGGCATGCCAGGCGCGCACGAAGGTTTCCTGGCAGATGTCTTCGGCATCAGCCGCGGATCCAAGGCAATGACCGCAGAAGCGCTGCAGGGCCGGGCCATGACGCTCCACGAGTCGGCGGAAGGCCTCGCGGTCGCCTCCGGCCGCCGCCGCCGCATGCATGGCATCCCAGCCGGCATCTTCGGGAAGACACGCCGCCGGAAAGGCCGCAAGAATCTCAGGGAACTGGCTGGAGGCTGTCATGGGTCCAATGCAGGAGGCGCTCGCGCTGCCCGGGTTCCAATTGCTGCGCCATCGTGAAGAGATGACCAAGGAGCGCTTTCTGAAGTTCCGCCTGCGATACAGAAAGCCGCTGAATCGCCTGATCGACAGACGGCGAAAGCGCTGCGTCGCGGACAATGGCCGTCCGCAGCTCCAGCGAGGCATCGGCGAGCTGCCGTCGCAGTTCCTGACGGCGGGAAGCAAAGGAGGCTTCCGCCGCATGCAGGGCAGCATCCTGCTCCGGAGAAATGCTCAGATTCTCATGCACCCAATGATGAAAGCGTTCTTCCGAGGGCACGAGGTCGCCTCCCGCCGGATGCTCGTGATGAAGATGCCAGCGAAGCACCGCGAAGGCTGTAAAGGCAGCGATGGCCGCCGAAGAAAGCAGCCACGCGATGGCCAGTCGGGTCCGGTTCATGAAGAAAGGCGGGGCGGGGCAGGGGGTTCCGAAAAGAGCGGCAATCCACCTGCCGGAGGATGCGGCCGAAGCACCCCAAGCGCCGTGACGGCCGCCGTGGCCAGCGAAACCACCAGCACCCATGGCCACCAGCGCGTCAGCCAGCGCTGCCATGCCACCGCCTCAGGATTCCAGCCCGCCGCCAGATGAGCCTCAATGGCTGCCCAGCGCCGCGCCGGAGAAAAGGAATCGGTCTGCGCAGCCGCGGCGCGCAGCGCGTGGTCGAGCGGGTCGGTCGGCATGGAAACCAAAACTGCAAGGAAGATACCCGGGCCGCAAGGGACAACGCATTCCCGTGATTGCGCCGCGCCCGCCCTCCGGTACGATCCCATCGCAACCTGAACCTTTTTCGCCCCTACTCTCCATGAAACCCATCCGCGTCATCCTCCCCGCTGCCTCCCTCGCTGCCGCTCTCACCCTCGCCACCGGTCAGCAGCAGGCCGATAAATTCCGCATTCCCGACGACCAGGCCGCGAAGATCCGCGAGGCCCTCCCTGCAAAAACACCAGCCCCAGTCCAGAAGAAGCACGAAGTCCTCGTCTTCAGCAAGACAGCCGGATTCCGCCACAGCTCGATCGCCGCAGGCGCACACTGCATGAAGGCACTCGGCGAAAAGACGGGCCTCTTCAATGTGACCCACACCGAAGACGAAGCATGGTTCGCCCCGGACAAACTCAAGGGCTTCGACGCTGTCATCATGCTGAACACGACCGGCGATGTCTTCAAGGGATCGCCCCTCGGAGAAGACGTCCTCAAGAAAAGCCTCGTCGACTTCGTGAAGAGCGGCAAGGGCCTCATCGGCATGCATTCGGCCACCGATACCTATAAGGACTGGAAAGAATACAACGACATGATGGGCGGTGCCTTCGAAAGCCATCCATGGGGATCGGGTGACACCGTCACCGTCAGGAATCTCGCCCCGGATCATCCACTCAATGCCGCCTTCGGTGGCAAGGGCATCACCCTGAAGGACGAAATCTACAAATTCCGTCCCGGTACCGCCCTCCCAGCCGACCGCCGCATGCTCCTCGCCCTCGATGCCAATGGCACCGAAATGAAAAAAGACGACGGCAATGGCGATGGCAAGGCAGACCGCGATTTCTACCCGATCGCATGGCTCGCCAAATACGGGGAAGGCCGCACGTTCTACTGCTCACTCGGTCACAACGAACACGTCTACTGGACCCCCGAAGTGGTCGCGCACTACCTCTCCGGAATCCAGTACGCCCTCGGTGAACTGCCCGCCGATGCCACGCCGCAGTCAGTCGCCATGGTCCTGCCCGACGGCACGGTGGTCGCCCGCCGCTGAAACACGGGCGGATTCCTCGCCCTCCCATGATCTGACGGGCTTCACGGTTGCAAGCAGCCGGAGGCACCGTCACGTCGCGACTGTCCGAATCAACGATTGTACCATCCCGTGAGTGACAACGCTTCTCTTTCCGCTGCCCTGACAACCACCGCTGCCCCACTTGTACCTCAGGAAGGCTGGCACGTGCTCCACCTCTTCTACCGAATCGAACGCTCGCAGTGGGAAGTCCTCAGTCACGAAGAACAGATCCGCGCCAAGACGGGGCTCACGAAGCTCATCCAGGAAATCCGCGCAATCCCCCAGACGCAACTCCTCGTCTTCTCCATGGTGTCGCCGAAATCCGACCTCGGCTTCATGCTGCTCACCCCGGACCTGCACGTCGCCAATGCCTGCGAAAAACGCCTCACCCAGGGACTCGGAACCGACGTCCTCAGCCCGGTCTATTCCTACCTTTCCATGACCGAATGGACGGAGTACTTCACCACCGAGGAAGATCAGGGAGCCAAAATCACCGCTGAAAAAGGCTTCGCCCCCGGAACACCGGAATTTACCGCGGAAATCGAGGTCTACCGTCAGCACATGGCCAAATACAAACAGGACCGCATGTACCCGAACATGCCGGACTGGCAGGTCTTCTGCTTCTACCCCATGTCAAAACGCCGCAACGACGGCAACAACTGGTACGCCCTCCCGCATGCCGACCGCCGCCGCCTCATGGGCGGACACGCCATCACCGGTCGCAAATACCACGGCAAAGTCCGCCAGCTCATCACCGGATCCACCGGCCTCGACGAATTCGAATGGGGCGTCACTCTCTTCGCCCACGATACCTATCAGATCAAATCGATCGTCTACGAAATGCGCTTCGACGAAGTCAGTGCCCGCTACGCGGAATTCGGCGATTTCCTCATCGGGATTCAGCTGCCGCTGGATGAATTGTTCCGCCGGGTCGGAATCTGATCCCCTGCTGCCGTGGCTGATCCATTGATCATCGGAGGAAGGGAATTCCAGTCCCGTCTGCTCACAGGCACCGGGAAATTCGCGTCGCCATCCCTCATGTGCGAGGCCCTCGCGGCATCGGGCACGGAAATCGTCACGGTGGCCCTGCGGCGGGCTGACCTGAGCGGCAAAAGCGATCCCTTTGCCGACATTCTGGAACACCTCGACCCAGCCAGGTATCTCCTGCTACCGAACACCAGCGGCGCGTACACAGCGGAGGAAGCAGTCCGGCTGGCCCGACTCGCAGTGACCGCCGGCCTGCCAAAATGGGTGAAGCTCGAGATCCATCCCGACCCCCGCTACCTCCTGCCGGATCCCGTGGAAACATTCAAGGCCGCCGAAATCCTCGTGCGCGAGGGATTCACCGTGCTGCCCTACATCAATGCCGACCCCGTGCTCGCCCGCCGTCTCCAGGATGTGGGCACCGCCACCGTCATGCCCCTCGGCTCGCCCATCGGTACCAACCGCGGCATCGAAACCCGCCGCCAGATCGAAATCATCATCGAGCAGGCCACCGTTCCCGTCGTCATCGATGCCGGACTGGGAGCCCCCAGCCACGCCGCCGAAGCCATGGAAATGGGGGCCGCCGCCGTCCTCATCAATACTGCCATCGCCGCAGCCGGCGATCCCGTGCGCATCGCCCGCGCCTTCCGCGATGCCGTCCACGCCGGTCGGGAAGCCTTCGAAGCCGGCCTGCCCATGGTGCGCGATACCGCCTGCGCCACCAGCCCGCTGACCGCATTCCTCGGAGAATCCTGACAATTTCGGCCGCGCAGATGAATGCAGCGACCCGCGAGATCCTGACCGATGCCGTGCGGTTCTGGGAAACCCTCCGCATTCCCTACAACGCCGTACTCGCGGGAGTCGCCCTCGCCGCCCATTTCGGCCAACCGGAAGCCCAGCGGCACACCATCAGCCCCGGGTCCCTCGTGGCCCTCGCCCTCGCCGCTGTCGCCGCCAATCTCCTCTACTGCACGGCCTACTTTCCCGACGTGCTCCTCCAGTTGACCGCCTACCGCAACCTCTGGTGCCGCTGGCGCTGGCTCCTCTTCGCCGCCGGTCTCCTCCTCGCTTCCACTCTCGCCCTCCTCACCGTCGCTCCCGCATGGTTCCAACTCCTGCCTAACCAGCAGTGAGCCGCGG
Organism: uncultured Akkermansia sp.; assembly: GCA_964605435.1. Taxonomy (GTDB): domain Bacteria; phylum Verrucomicrobiota; class Verrucomicrobiia; order Verrucomicrobiales; family V1-33; genus V1-33. The sequence continues at coordinate 488 of CAZSDE010000293.1, read as the reverse complement.
ACATGTTGGTGCCGCCGCATGTGCCACAGCGTTGGTCCGCATCTTCCGGTACGGTACTCACCCAAGCCCACCGACCGGTCACGGTTGACGCACTCAGCCGGATCCGATGCCGTTGCCCTTGCCGCACGGGAAACCAGCAGACTCTTTCAGCAAAACGCCCCAGTCGACAAAGAGGTGGCCATAAAAGGACATGGCGACAAAGAGGGCGAAAAAGGGACATGGCGACAAAGGGACAGACCTCCTGGCAGGGCGACAAAGGGACAGACCTCCTGGCAGGGGCGACAAAGGGACAGACCTCCTGGCAGGGGCGACAAACGCTCAAAAAAGCCCTGTCCGTCTATAGATGGCTTATCCTATCCGCAGAAGCCAAAAGGTATTGCCAATTGCCGAATGGTCCGGCCAATGGACTGCGGATGCGGGTGCGAATGTGTGACATCCTGACGCGTGCAGGACCTGCGTCAAAAAGGTCTGCTCATCTGTGGGTGGCT
>CAZSDE010000292.1:0-5146 GCA_964605435.1 uncultured Akkermansia sp. | reverse complement strand
GGCTCTGACCATCGATGCGGATGTCGCCGCCGTCCCATTCATAGAAGCGCGTGAGCAGATTGATGATCGTCGATTTTCCGGCACCCGTGGGGCCAACGAGGGCGACCACCTGGCCGGGCCTTGCTTCCAGCGAGACGCCTTTGAGGGTGGCCTGCTTGCCGGAATAGGTGAACGTAACGCGGTCGAATTCCACATGCCCCGCCGTCAGCCGCAGGGGTTCTCCCGCCGCCGCATTCTTCTCTGGTTCGGCATCGAGCACATCGAAGACACGGTCGGCTGCCGCCCGTCCCGCCTGGAGGATCTGGTTGAGCTGGTGCAGCGCCCCGATCGGTTCGTAGAGGAATGGCATGAGGAACAGGAATCCTCCCGTGAAATCACCCAGCGACAAGGTTCCCGCGAGCACCCGCTGTCCACCGAAATAAAGAACGAGAATCGTACCCGTGGCCGCAAGGAAATTCATGGACGGCCGGTAGAGCGACCATGCACGCATGACCCGGAGGGTGGCCGCGCGGAGCCGGTCGCTGAACTCATTGAAGCGCCCATGCTCGGCTGTTTCCATCCCGAATGCCTTGATCTGCCGGATGCCGCTGATGTTGTCGTGCAGCATGCTGTTCATCTCGCTGGTCGCCTTGCGGACGTGCTTGTAGCGACCCCGCGCCGTTGTCGTGTACCAGAGCGCTCCAGCCGCCAGAAACGGAATCGGAATGAGCGCCACAGCCGCCAGCATGGGGTCCTTCCAGAACATGGCAGCACTCACGACCGCAATCTGCAGAATGGCCACCAGTCCCTGCTCGACCCCGTCGATGAGGACCCGCTCCATGCTGGTGACATCCTCCGCCACCGTGGTCATGAGGTCACCCGTCGGTTTCTGATCGAACCACGGCAGCGGCAGCTGCTGGAGCCGCGCATACAGGTCGCTGCGGATGTCGAAGATGACATGCTGCTCCAGAGTATTGTTGCAGCGGATGCGCAGGGCATTGAAGAAATCGCGCCCGAAATAGGCGGCACCCGCCAGCAGCACCCACGGCAGCAGCAGTTCGCCCCGTCCATCCTTGATGACATCGTCAATGATGACACTGACCGCCTTCGGGGGCACAAGGACCACGAGGGTGCCGGCAACGGCAAAGAGAATCTGGGCGGCAGCCAGCCACGGATGACGCCGCAGCCACGGCAGCACTCTCAGGATCGTTTTCATGGGACGTTTGACAGCCCGCGATGCGTAGCTGAAGCGGCAGTAAGTCGCCCGACCCTCTGAATGCAACGGAAGAACCAACAACCTGCGGGAACTGCTGCCCTGCTGCGCCGACTGCTGCTGGCAGCGATCGTTCTCTGCATCGGGATCAATGCATGGATGACCCTGCGCTGCGCCGACCGGGTTCATTACGACGCCGCCGCCGTCCCGCCCAGCGGGGTAGGCCTCGTCCTCGGCACCAGCCGCATGGTCGGGGGACGGGAAAACGCCCACTTCCGCGTCCGCATCGACGCCGCCGCCGAACTCTACCGCGCTGGTAAAGTCAGGCATTTCCTCCTGAGCGGCGATAATCAGCGGCCCGATTACAATGAACCGCGCGACATGCAGGATGCCCTCGTCGAAATGGGCGTGCCCGCTGATATCATGACGCTCGACGCCCTCGGGCTGCGGACGCTGGATTCGGTCATCCGGGCCCGCCGGAAGTTCGGGGTCACCGATTGCGTGATCATTTCCGACGACTTCCATCTTCCGCGGGCCGTCTGGCTGGCGGACCGCCACGGCATCAAGGCCACGGCCTTCGTGGGACGCCGCCTGCCATGGTCGGTTTCCGGAAAGACAAGGGTGCGGGAATGGCTGGCCCGGCTCGGGGCGGTCGTGGATGAAGTGAGCGGTGCAGAGCCGCCCATCGAGGGAGGCCCGGTGCCGCTGCCGCCTGCGGCGTCGGGACGCTGAATGGATGCCACGTTCCGGCGGAATGGGCGATTGCCTTTCGCAGGCTGAGCCGCAGGATGGCGGCCCATGAAGTTTCCGTGGTTTCTTGCGCTCCGGTACCTCAAGCCGAAGCGCACTTTCATTTCCATCATCACCGTGATCTCGGTGGTGGGGGTCGCCCTTGGGGTGGCGGTCCTGCTCATCGTGATCGCCGTGATGAGCGGCTTCGAAAAGCGCATCAAGGAGGAATGGCTCAAGGTGGAACCTCCCCTCATGCTGGAAGATACCACGCGGCAGTTCTTCGCCGGAGCTGAGGTCGCGGACGAAAACGGTGTCCCGGTCTGGCGGGAATTGCTCACCGGTGTCATCCAGCACCCCGGTGTGACCGCCTGCTCGCCGTACCTCAATGTCACCACGCTCATGCAGCTGGCCGAGGCCGGATCACTCGACGCCGCCAGCATCGAAATCAAACCGGATACCGGAGAAGCCACTCCGCCGGAACCATCGGAGATTCCCGCACGGGATTCCCCGGGAAATGGCGGCGGGCCCGACCCCAAACGCCCGGTCGCCAATGCCATGCTCGTGGGCGTCGATCCGGACGATGCAGTCCAGATGGAACGTCTGCAGCGCCGTTTTTCGGAAAGCAATCCAGACGGAAATTTCGACGTCACCGGCACGTCGCTCGTCCTCAGCATTGAATTGGTCGACCGCCTTCTGCGGGGCACCGATTCCGGATTCACAGCCGGTGAAAGCCGCGTCAATGTCTTCGGTCCCAGCTACATCAACGAAGTCGTCAGCTACAGCGAGGAAAAACGGGCGGCTCAGGGCGACGCCGCCCGGGAAGCCGCCGTCGATCAGAAGGAACGCGAGTACCCTCTGCCCGCAGAACTTACCGTCACCGGGATCTATTCCGATGCCAAGCAAGCGGGCCTCGGCTTCGTTTCGCTGAAGACGGCGCAGCGCCTTGCCGGTTCCGGCTCGGCCGTCGATGGCCTCATGGTCGACATCGCCGACCCCTTCCGCGCGGGCGAAATGGCACAGTCGATCGAGCAATCCGGACTCCTTCCGCCGGGCTGGCAGACGGTCACATGGATGGAACGTCACCGCGAATTGTTCGACGCGGTCGCCAATGAACGCGGCATGGTGTACATCGTGCTGGGCTTCATCTCGGTGGTCGCTGCCTTCTGCATCATGAACACCATGATCACGATGGCGGTCCAGAAGCGGCGGGAAATCGGCATGATGCGCGCCCTCGGGGCCCGCACGTCCCAGATTGTCGCCGTCTTCGTGGCTCAGGGACTCGTCGTCGCCACCCTCGGCGTCGGTCTCGGATATGCCATCGGCATGGCGGTCCTCACATGGCGCAATGAACTGCGCCGCTTCATCAACGACCACTTCGCATGGAAGATCTTCGATGAACGGATCTACGGACTGCGGGAAATTCCAGCGGACCTCCGCGCCATCGATGTCATCATCATCTGCGGAATTGCCTTCATCCTGTGCACGCTGGCGGCCGTGCCCCCAGCCCTCGCAGTGGGTCGCATGGCTCCTGCCCGTGCCCTGCGCAACGACCGCTGAACCGGGACAAGTCTGCCGCCGCTGCCGCGCATGAACGATTCCCCCGCTGCCGTGGCCGACCGCAATGTCCGGGCGTTCCTGTGGTTCCGCGTCCTCTTCAATTCAAGATTCTACTACCCGATCTACACGATCCTGTTCCTCGACTTCGGACTGAGCCTTGAACAGTTCGCTCTGCTCAATTTCGTCTGGGCCGCCAGCATTGTCGTCTTTGAAGTGCCCAGCGGTGCGCTGGCCGACCGCATGGGCCGCCGCCGTCTCGTCGTTTTCTCGGCCTTCCTCATGGTGGTGGAAATGCTCCTGCTCTGCCTCATGCCGATCAATGGCGGTGCCCTCACGTTTTCTCTGTTCCTTGTGAACCGGATCGTCAGCGGAATGGCGGAGGCCTGCTGCAGCGGTGCGGACGAATCCCTCGTTTACGATTCTCTGCCGGAAGCCGGCCGCCAACAGGCATGGACCCGCGTGCTGGCCCGTCTCATGCGCTGGCAATCCCTTACATTCATGCTGGTGGCCCTCACGGGCGCAGTCCTCTACGATCCGGCCCCGGCCCGCGGTGGCTGGGATCTCCGGCCGGAATGGCTCACAGGCCTCTCCCGCGAAGCCCACATGCGCCTCCCGCTCTGGGCGAATTTCGGGATGGCCCTGGCGACCGTGGTGGTCAGTCTGCGCTTCTGCGATACCCACCCGATCGCAGATGGCCGCCGCCGCCTCGGCGAAGTCCTTGCGGGCAGCTTCCGTCAGATGGCCTCGGCCGCTGCCTTCATCCTGCAGTCGCCCGCCGCTCTCGTTCTGATCCTGACGGGCATGCTCTACGATGGATTCATGCGGCTTTTCTACACGGTGGGCAGCAATTACTACCGCCTCCTCGGCATCCCGGAAGCCTGCAATGGCATCATCCTCGCCGGAAGTTCCCTCATCGGCATCGGCACGGCCGTCGTGGTCGAAAAACTCGCAGGCTCGCTCAAGCCTTCCCTGAACCTCGGCATGGTCGCCGTCTTCATCTTCGCAGGTCTGGCGGGCATCGCCCTCCAGATCACTGCATGGCACGGCTGGGCCGGTGTCCTCTTCGTCGTCCCATTCTGGCTGGGCATGCGCTCGCTTCACTACTTCCTCAGCCAGTACCTCCACCGCGTCACCGGATCGGCCCACCGCGCCACCGTCATCAGCTTCAAGGGCCTCGCCATGAACCTCGCCTATGGAGCCGCCATGTGGGGATTCGGCACCCAGACCGCATGGCTGCGGCACCAGCATGCCCAGGAACTCGCCCCCCTCACCAAGGAAGCCTCGGACGTCCGCCTCCTCTCCCTCGCCATGCCCGCATGGCCATGGCTCTTCGCCATCCTCGCCTCCCTGCTCGTCCTCTGGGTCCGCTCCCGCTGGCACAAAGGCCTCACCGGCCTCCTCGCCGCCACCCCCACCGACTGACCCGCAGGGCAGGGGACAGGAAATAACCGTTTTCCCACACCATGCACTCGATGAGTTGTCGCCAAACGTAAAAAAAGTTGGATGCGGGCGTCGGAATCAAGTAATCCTCGCGGCATGAAAATCGTCATCTGGCGCGACAACGAAGAGAAGGGGCCCTTCAGCCGGGAAACGGTTTCTGCCATGCTGGCATCCGGGGAACTCTCGATGCTTGACCTCGCAAGGTATCCTTCAGGGTATGATTGG
>CAZSDE010000291.1:0-5156 GCA_964605435.1 uncultured Akkermansia sp. | reverse complement strand
CGTACAAGGACATCATCACCAAGCCGATCCGCAACGAAGACGGCACGAAGGGCTTTGGGGACATCAAGGTGGCCACGGCGCTCTGAAGGCTTGGCCGGAAGTCCGGCCATGGCATTGGCAGATCATGGAACCGACGACTGCAGCTGGTGGGGACACGGGAGGCGTGGCCCTCTGCGGGCTGCTGCCGGAGGAATTGGCTGCGGAGCTGGCGGAGTGGGGTGAGCCGAAGTACCGGGCGGCGCAGATTCTGGAATGGGTTTTCGGGCGGCGGGTGACGTCGTACGAGGCCATGACGAATCTGAGCCGTGGGCTGCGGGAGAAGCTGGCGGCGGTGCATCCGGTGCGGCCGCTCACGGTGGCGCGGGTGCAGGGCGCGCGTGACAGTACGCAGAAGTTTCTGTTCCGGCTGCGGGATGGACGCTATGTCGAGAGCGTGCTGATTCCGGCGAATCCGGCGGATGACGGCAGCCGCAGCACGAGGCGGACGCTTTGTGTGAGCAGTCAGGTGGGTTGTGCGTACGACTGCAAGTTCTGTGCGAGTGGGCTGGCTGGGTTCACGCGGAATCTGGGAGCTGATGAGATTGTGGGGCAGGTTCTGCTGGCGGAGGAACAGGGTGGGGCGCGGGTGGACAATCTGGTGTTCATGGGGATGGGGGAACCACTGGCTAACTTCACGCGGCTGACCCAGGCTCTGAAGATTCTGCAGGCTCCGTGGGGGATGAATATCGGGGCGCGCCACATGACCGTGTCGACGAGCGGGCTGGCCCCGCAGATCCGGAAGCTGGCCGATTTTCCGATTCCGGTGCGGTTGGCGATCAGCCTGCATGGGGCCACTGATGAGGTGCGCGAGCGCATCATGCCGGTGAACCGTAAGTATCCTCTGGAGGAACTGTTCCGGGCGCTCGAGTATTTCGGAAGCCGCCGGAAGCAGAAGGTCACGCTGGAGTATATTCTGATCGAGGGGGTCAACGATGCGCCGGAGCATGCCGTGGCGCTGGTGCGGCGGGCGCGTTCGATCGGGGCGAAGGTCAATCTGATTCCGTACAACACGGTGGAAGGTTTGCCGTGGGTGCGGCCGTCGGAAGCGGCGCAGGATGCCTTTCTGGCGGTGCTGACGAAGGCGGGGGTACCGGCGACGCTGCGGCGGGAGAAGGGTCACGACATCGAGGCCGCCTGCGGGCAACTGCGGCTCCAGCAGGAAACGGCGGAAGGGATCATTGTGCCCGGTGGGGCATAAGAGCCAGTGGAGAAACCGGGCCCGGTGGCGCGGCGAGGAATTCAGGCGCTGATGCGTGGGCTGGTTTGGCTTGCCGGGGAGGCGTGGGTGGGGTTGGTGCGGTGCATGAATGTACGGAAGTTTCTGATGCTGGCGATGCTGCTGGTGGTGGGTGGGTGGCTGCGGGCGGCGGACGTGCCGGACGTGGCTCCGGTGGTTCAGAAGGTACTCGTGCTGAACTATGATCCGGTGCATGAGGGCAAGCGGCTGCATGAATTGTTTGGCTGGAATGATCCGCGCCGGATGGCGGAAGGATTCGTGGCCGACATGGAGCAGGCGTCCGGAGGCCGCCTGAAGCTCGAGATTGCCGAGTGGCGGGACCTGAATGAGATCTATGCGCGGGAGGACGGCGGGCGGTTCACGGTGGAGGAATATGTGCGCAACCGGAGGAGCGGGAAGGGCTGGCCCGAGAAGATCATGGCTGACTACCCGCGGATTTTCGCGGAGCAGGGAGTGGCCCCGATGATTGACGATGGGAGGGTCGATGAAGTCTGGATCTTCAGTGACCATTATTTCGGGATCTGGGAGGCATCGATGGCCGGCCCGGGAGCCTTCTTCATCAATGGCGGCGTCTATCCCGAGGTGCCCGTGAAGCGTCCGTTTGCGTTCTTCGGATTCAATTATGAACGCGGAGTGGCTGAGATGGTGCACAATGCGTCGCACCGGACCGAATGCACCATGAACCGGGTGTATGGTCAGTGGAATCTGAAGGAACCGCGCAGCAACTGGGACAAGTTCAGTGCCAATCATGATCAGTCGCAGGGACGGGCCGGGGTGGGGACCTGTCATTGGCCCCCGAATGCGCAGCATGACTATGATTACAGCAATCTGCGGGTGGTGGAGAGCTGGGCGGATGACTTTCTGAATTATCCGGATCTGACTGGGAAGACGCAGAAGGTATCCGTCCGGACATGGTCGCCCGATGGCAAGGATCCGCACCGGGATTATCTGCGGTGGTATTACACGCAGGATGGCCAGCCGCTGGAGCCATCGGCGGAAGTAGTGCGGGTGGAAGCGGTGGCTGAAGCGACTGTGATTTCCGTGGCCTTGAAGAGTCCCGGGCTGATCCGGCCCGATCGCTGTGGCCGTGGGGCGTTTGCGGTGAAGCTCGGCACGGCGGAACGGAAGGTGGCAGCGGTGGGGATGAGCGATGAGCGTCCGGGTGGGTACCGGGTGGCGGTGGTCCGGCTGGAGCCGGCCCTGCGCGGGGAGGAACTGCGGGAAGCGGAACTGACCCTGCTTCCTGGGGTTGTGCAGGATCTGCAGGGAGCCACCGTGCCGGGGCGGGTCTGGGGATTTGCGCAGAAGGAAGGCCGCTGGGTGGCCGAGTCCCGCTGAGATTCAGCTCAGCTGCGGCGGGGTTGGCGCTTCAGGCCTGGTGTTTGGCTTCGTCGGTTCTTCCGGCAGCGTAGGCGGTGAAGACGCGGCGGATTTCGTCGCGGACGCGGCGGAAGACAGCCATCTGTTCTTCATCGGTTCCGGTGGCATGAGCGGGGTCGTCGAAGCCCCAGTGGTGGCGGTTGCGCTGGCCCGGGAACAGAGGGCAGGCCTGGTTGGCATTCCCGCAGACGGTGATGACGGTTTCCACGTTGTCGTCGAGGAACTGCTCGAGGTGTTTCGAGTGGTGGCTGCTGATGTCGATGCCGATTTCCGCCATGGCCCGGATGGCGAGCGGGTGGACGTAGCCGGCTGGCTTGGATCCTGCGCTGGCGACTTTCCATGCTGGCCCGAGGGCGTGCTGGAGGATGCCTTCGGCGAGATGGGAACGGCAGGAATTTCCTGTGCAGAGGATGAGGATGACCGGTGGCTTCATGACGGTTGGCTGGTGGTGGCTGCTGGAGATGTGAGTCGGTGCAGGGGAATGGCGAGAAGGGCACCGGCGGTGGGTGCGGCGAGGTAGAGCCAGAGCGAATCCATGGTTCCCGAGACGACGGCGGGAGCGAGGGAACGGGCTGGATTCATGGAGGCACCGCAGACAGGCCCGGCGAACATGGCTTCGAGAGCGATGATGGCTCCGATGGCGATGCCTGCCGTGATGCCCTTTTCCCGGGCACCGGTCGATACCCGCAGAATCGTGAGCATGAGGATGGCTGTGAGGATCAGTTCGAAGACAAAGCTCTGCGAGGCGGGGCCGGCCGGCAGCGTGGTGCCGAGGGAGGGGTGGGCCGGGAACTGGCTGCGGAGCACGGCCGATGCCGAGATTGCTCCGAGGCATTGGGCGGCGGCGTAGCCGGGGACTTCGCGCCAGGGAAACCGTCCGGCGGCGGCGAAGGCGGTCGTGACAGCGGGATTGAAGTGTGCGCCCGAGACATCGCCGAACGTGTAGATCATGGCCATGACCACGAGTCCGAAGGTGAGGGCGATGCCCGGGTGGCCGATCACTCCGCCGTAGGTGTCATTGCTGACGATGGCCCCGGTGCCGGCGAAGACGAGGGCGAAGGTTCCGAGGAATTCTGCCAGATAGCGGGACATGGGAGGCGGTACTTCAGCAGGATTGGCCTGATGGCGGAGCGGAGAGGGTGAGGGCGGCGAGGGCGTCTGGTCCGGTGGGTTCGGTGACCATCCATGGGAGCCATGCGGTGCGCGGGGCGAGCTGGAGGGCGACCTCGTCGAGGTAGCGGTGTTCGCTGCGTTCGCGCGCCAGCAGGATGGGGTCGGTGGTACCCGACAGGAGCAGGCTTTGATTGATGACCCATGCGCGGGGTTCGATGCCGGCGCGGCGGAGGTCATTCTGCAGGGCGGCGGCCTCGTGGACGGGCGTGGCTTCCGGGAGGGTGACGAGCAGGACCGAAGTGAAGGCTGGGTCGCGCAGCCTGGCGAGGAGCGACTGGACGTCGTCGGTGCTGCTGCGGCGGCCCTGGCGTTCCAGTTCGCGCAGGTGGCTCTGGCTGGCGTCGAGCAGGAGGAGCGTGTGTCCGGTGGGGGCGGTATCGAGGACGACGAAGCCATCCTTGCCGCGGCCGACCTCGCGGGCGAAGGCGCGGAAGACGGCGATCTCCTCGGTGCAGGGCGAGCGCAGGTCCTCCTCGAGGAGGGCGCGTCCGGCTTCGTCCAGTCCTGCCCCGGTGGTGGCGAGGACTTCGGCGGAATAGGCAGCGGTTTCCGCGGCGGGATCGATGCGGCTGACCGTGAGGCCGGGGATTTCTCCGGCCACCGTCTGGGCAAGGTGGGCCGCGGGATCGGTCGTGCTCAGGTGGACGCGGTGCCCGCTGCGGGCGAGGTTCACGGCGATGGCTGCGGCCACCGTGGTTTTGCCGACGCCGCCTTTGCCCATGGTGAGAATGACGCCGTGCCGGGCAGCAGCGAGGGAGTCGATGAGGCTGGCGAGCGACTCCATGGGAGGAGGTTGCCAGTCCGGTGGTTCCGGCTCGGCGTGGCGCTGGTGGGCCGGGGCGGCTGCGGAGGGATCGAGGAGGGCGGTGAGAGCTGCCATGCCGAGGAGGTTGTGCGGCTGGAGCTTCACCGTGAAGACCGGCAGGCTAGCGAGAAAGGGAGCTGCCGCGGTGATGGCAAGGGCCCCGCGTGCTTCCATGGCGGAGGCGATGCGGTCGTGGCGGTCCGTGGCAGTGAACACGCCATTGAGAACGAGCTGCTGATTGGCGACGCCGAGTTCGCGGAGTTCCCGGGATGTGCGTTCGGCTTCGCGCAGCGCTGATGCCTGCGGCCGGCTCACGAGGACGAGTGTGGTCAGTGCCGGGTCAGCGAGGGTGGCGACCGTCCGGCGGTAGATTTCGCGTTGTTTTTCGAGACCTGCGAGGGGACCGAGGCAGGATGCGCCGTTCGTGCTCCCGGCGAGGAACTGGTCCCATGCCTTGGCGAGATTCATGAGACGCAGCGTGTGTCCGGTGGGGGCCGTATCGAAAACGATGTGATCGTAGTC
>CAZSDE010000290.1:4066-5159 GCA_964605435.1 uncultured Akkermansia sp. | reverse complement strand
GAAGAAGCGCAGGATTTCCGCGCGCATGGCTGGGTAAACTTCCTCATCGGCGTCGAGTGCGAGAACCCATGGCTGGGAGCAGAGCTGGAGCACCGCATTCTTCTGGTCCCGGAAGCCGAGCCAGTCCTGATGGATCCAGCGGGCTCCGTGGCTGGTGGCGATGGCATGGGTGGCGTCGGTCGAGCCGCTGTCCATGACGATGATTTCCGCGGCGAGGTCTGCGATGCTGTTGAGGCAGCGGTCGAGGTTGCGTTCCTCATTCCGGGTGATGACCGGGATGGAGAGCGGGAGTCGGTCGGCGGGCATGCGGGAGGGAATCGTGCAGATTGCATGGGCCTGATCGCTGCCGGGGGCAATGCTGATTTGGTGGAGGTCGGCAGTTGACAGAGTGGGAGCACCCTGACAGTCTCCGCCCTTTGCAAGCCGAATGAACGAATGGCCATCCGTCTGGAAAAAGCAGTGATCCGCGGAGAAGTCTCGAATGAGATTCGCGGGCATGTCACGGGCCGCATCTGGCTCGCGGGGCGCGCCGAGCCATTGATTCTCCGTCTGCGTGGCAATTGTCTGCGGGATCTGGCGGGTTGTGTACTGACCTTTGAGAATCCTGCGCCGGAGGCGATGGAGGGAGTGGATCTGGTGCAGTCGCTGCAGGAAGGGGATGTGGGCGACATGACCGCATCAAGAAAATCGCGGCTGCCTGCGGTGGGGGACGAACGGCTCGTCGAGTTGCTGGAGAAGGGGGAAACGGTGCCGGTGCGGCTTGCGAACCTGCTGTTTCTGGAATGGTTCAGCGGGACGAATGGCCGGGTTGTGATTGAGGCCTCCGATTTCCGGGTGGAGGTGAGCGAGCCTTTCTGGGTGATGGATGAGGATCAGGGGATGGAGCAGGTTGCGGAAAACCGGAAGATATTTCATCGCTATCTTGATGCGATCACGGGGATGGATGGGGGAGAGGATGACGAGGAAATCTTCGGAGAGGATGAGGATGAGGAATCGGACGATGAGGCGTTTGGGAACGAGGCGTTTGGCGGGGTGACGGGGTCGTCCCGGCAGAGTGCGGCGCAGGCATTTGCCGAGGCCTTTGCGGACGAAC
>CAZSDE010000290.1:0-4056 GCA_964605435.1 uncultured Akkermansia sp. | reverse complement strand
CGATGATCTGCCGCTGGATGAATTTCAGTGGGAGCAGGAATTGCGCGAAGTGGATCGTCGTGCCGAGGCGTATGCGGAGGCCTGCGACCGTTACCGGGACCATCCGCAGCGGGAACGTCTCATTGCGGAGGCGATGCACTGGGAACTGGATGAGGTGGAGGAAATGGGTCGGCATCTTGCCGGGGTGGCGGACGATGTGGATCTTCCGGACCGTGGTCTCGTGGTGCGGCGCTCCGAGGATGGACAGGAAGATGAAATAGCGGTGCAGCATCCATTGAGCCGCCGTGCCGTGGCTTTTGCCCTCGGTCTGCAGCGGGATGCGGAGGCCTGCGGCATGCTGGGTGGGGAGACCGGCCGGGAGAGTCCGGTGGTGGGGGTGATTGTCAGTGTGATTGCGCTGGGCGGGAAGCTGGCAGCGGCCCTTGATCCTCTTGAGGAAGGGTTTGCGCTCGATTCCGGATTTGTGATTGCGATGCTGAAGCGCGCGCAGATTCCGCTCAATGAAGCGCTGCATTCGCTGGGTGCCGTGGAGACGCGGCGTCTCAAGGCGGATGCGAGGGCGTGGATCCGGGGTTCGCGGGAGGAACTCTTTGCGATCCGCGGAGAGATCCTTGATCTGATGAAGCGGATGCGGAGCGAGGGAATCTGAGGAATTCTTGTGCACCGGAGTGACCTGCGTGGCGGCGGGGAATCAGCCGTGACCGGGCGGTGGACGGGATTCCTTTCCGGCCTGAAGTCAGGCCGGGCTGCTGTTTCTGGGCAGCAGGGAGATGCGCTTGAGGCGTCCGCTGTCTTCCGGGGACCATGAGCGTACTTCGGGGTCGTCGCGGAAGGCGTGGTGGACGAGGCGGCGCTGGTAGCTGTTCATGGGTTCCAGCTTCCGCGGCTGGCCGGTGGCGCGGACCTCGTCGGCGGTTTTCCGGATGTCTGCGAGGAAGAGTTCGTCCTTCTGGCGGCGGTAGTGATTGATGTCGACGCGGATGCGCGGGGCGTCGGCGATTTTCTGCCGCAGCAGTTTATTGACGAGGTGCTGAAGGTCTTCGAGGCGGGAGCCCTGGCGTCCGATGAGGTTGTTGGCGAGCGCCTGATCGGCGACGGTGACCTGGAGGCCGGGCGATCCTTCACCCGAGGGATCGGCCTCGAGGGAAACCTCGCAGGAATGCCCGAGGTGGCGCAGCATGATTTCGAGGATTTCCCGGGCGGCATCGGAGGCATTCATGGCGGCGGATCTGGTCGGCTGCTTGGAAGTATAGCGGAAACCCGGGAGGCGTCTTCTAGTTTTTGCGCTGTCGGTCGCGGAAGGCGCTGCCGGAGGAACCGCCGGTGCGCGGGGACTGGCTGCCTCCCTTGCGGGCATCCTGCTGCTGACGGGCGGCCATGGCCATTTCCATGAACGACGGTTTGCGGGGCTGGCGGACGAGCACGGGGTCCGGCTGGCGTTTCATGAGCCATGTCTGGAAGATGGAGATGACGTTCTGCACGGTCCAGTAGAGGGCGAGGGCGCTGGCGAAGTTGTAGCAGAAGAACATGAACATGAAGGGCATGATCTTGAAGATCTTCTGCTGCATCTGCATTTGGGGGTTGTCTGCCATCCCGGGGGTGGGGGCCACCTTCATCTGGATGTACATGGACACCGTCATGAGGATGGGGAGCGGGTTGATGGGGATGCCTGCGATGGTGGCGATGGTATCCGGCATGGAGAGGTCCTTGACCCACAGAAAGGAATGGCCGCGCATTTCCACCGCGCTCTTCATCATGTTGTAGTAGCCGAGGAAGATGGGGAACTGGAAAAGCAGGGGGAGGCATCCACCGAGCGGGTTGATGCGGTACTCCGAGTACAGTTTCATGACCTCGGCATTCATGCGCTGGGGGTCGTCCTTGTACTTCTCGCGGATCTCCGTCATCTGGGGGGCGAGGAGGCTCATGCGCTTCATGGCGCGGGTGGCCTTGATGTGGAGCGGCCAGATGATGATGCGGACGCAGAGGGTGAGCAGCATGATGGCGATGCCGTAGTTGCTGACCCATTTGTGGAAGGTGTTGAGGGCTCCCAGGAAGAGGCGGCTGAGGACGCGGAACCAGCCGTAGTGCATGACCTGGTTGCGGTCGCCGCCCAGCTTATTGAGAGCGGTTCCGGAGCGCGGTCCGGTGTAGATTTCGCCGTCCCACGAGAAGGAAGCGCCCTGCGAGGCGAGGCTGACGGTACCGATGCCGAGGGCGGCACCTACGCCCCATGCCTTCACGGGTTCGCGTCCGGGGTCGTTGAAGTCGGATTTGTGACGAGACGCCCAGAGGGTGGTTTCGCCTTCGGCTGGTTTGGCGGGGCTGACGAGGATGGCGTAGTACTGATTATTGACGCCGCCGTAGACGGGATTGCTGAGGGTATTGGTGATGACGCTTCGTTCGGGCCGACGCTGGGCGAGTCCGAGGAAGCTGGCGCTTTCGAATTCGGTCGCGGGCTGTTCGACGGCGTCGCCGTCGGCGTACCATGTGGCCGCGGGCATGATCCAGTCGTTGCTGTGGAGCTTTCCGAGCATGCCGGCGAACACCGCGTAGGGAACAGGGGGCGTGGCGGTGCCGCCCGTGTTCGTGAGTGAGATTCTGAGGTTCCAGAGGTAGCCGAGGCCTTTGGCGGTGTCGGCTTTGTCCGAGAGCGACCATTCCTTGGTGATGCGGAGGCCATTCTGCTCTGCGCGGAAGGTGATGGAGCGATCCGTCCGGGAATCGATGGTATAGGTGGTGGATTCGAGCTGACCGGGCTGGGTGGCGAGGGCTCCGATGGCTCCGGGGGATCCGTGGTCGTTGAGAATCTGTTCGGTTTCGCCCGCGTACGGTCCCTTGAGGATGCGCACGGTGCGGATGCCGCCGCCTTTGGTGGTGAAGGTGTAGACGGCCGAGGGGGTCGTGATGTCGGTGGTTTCCTCGGGAGCGGCGGGCGGGTTGGCCGAGGGAGTATCCGGGCTGATGGCAGCCTGCGGGGTAGCGGGAGCCGGGGTGGTGGTGGCCGATGGGGTGGTGGTGGCCTCGGCTTTGGGGCGGGCCGGGGGAGGCTGCTGGGTGAACAGGACGTAGGACAGCCCGAGGCTGCAAAGGATCACCATGATCCACTCAGTGCGGTTCAATTTCATAGGGAGGAAAGGGGGCGGCGTTCAGCGGGAACGGCGTGCCGGGGGCTCCGGGACGGGGTCATATCCGCAGCCGCCCCAGGGATGGCAACGGCAGATGCGGCGAATTCCGAGCCATGAGCCGCGGAGGGCACCGTGGAGCTGGATGGCATCGAAGCAGTACTGGGAGCAGGTTGGGAAAAAGCGGCAGCCGGCGGTGGGGCCTGCGAGCCGGTGCAGGGCGGGGGAAAGAGCCTTCTGATAGAAGCGGATAACGGCCAGCAGGATGGATTTCATGCGGGCGGGGAGGGGATCAGCCCGGCGCGCCGTGCGGTCTGCTGCCAGTCGGCGGCGAGCTGGGCGAAGGGGATGGTGGCGGCGGATGGTCTGGGGATGGTGACGACGAGGCAGGGTCTGGGGATGGAGGGGATGGCCTGAGCGACGATGGCCTGGAGGCGTCGGCGGATGAGGTTGCGGGTCACTGCGTTGCCGACCTTGCGGGTGACGGCGAAGCCGGCCCGGGATGGCCCTGTTTCGAGGGGGAGGAGACCGATGGTGAGGTAGCGGCCTTTCCATGAGCGTCCCTTGGTGCGGACCGCGGAGAATTCGGCGGTGCGGCGGATGCGTTGGGGTCTCGGGAGGGCCATCGACAAAGGAAAGCGCGCGGTGCACCATGGGGCACACCGCGCGCAGCAGAAAGGGAGTTCTCCGGGGAGCCTGCGGCCCTGCCGGGAAAGAGTCCTCAGGACTGGGTATGGCGGGCGAAATGGATCTCGGCTCCTTTGGGCAGGAGACGCTTGCGGCCCTTCTGGCGGCGGCGGGCGAGGGTTTGGCGACCGCCTTTGGAGGCCATGCGGGCGCGGAAGCCGTGCTGCTGCTTGCGGGTCCGCTTGGAGGGCTGGTATGTGCGTTTGGACATAGTCGTGGGAAGGGAAAGGGTGACTGGAAAGCCCCT
>CAZSDE010000289.1:0-5168 GCA_964605435.1 uncultured Akkermansia sp. | reverse complement strand
TCGCCAACCCCGCCGTAACCAATTGCTCCGCCAGATCCTCCTTGTTCCCATCCGGCCCGGACACCATCACATGCCCGTAATACCGACCGCTGTCGAATACCTTCTCCCACCTCGTCATCACCGTAAAGTCCCCAGCCCGCAGCAGCTTCAGGCTGAACTCCCGCGCCGCTACCCCAGCCCGCAGAATCTCTTCCTCACCAAGTCCTCCGAAATAAGCACCCTGATCCGCCAGCCGTTCCCCTCCTGCTGGATGCCGCTGCTTCTCCGGACAATCAACAAAATACAACCGAAAGACATGCTCGCCGGTCCCCGTATCCACTTTGAAACTGTCCCCGTCATTAGGCGGGTATGCCACCAGTCGGCACCCCGGCAACCGCTCCCACGACAGTGACGTCCCGCCCCGCTGCTGCCGCTCCGGAAACCAACCCGGCTCCGCCACCCACAGGCGCTGGAGCCACAACACCGCGCCACAACCCGCCAGCAGCGCCAGAAGCAACCACCCTCCCCACCACCCCCGCCGCGACTTCATGACCTTCCCCTCCCCACGGCAATCGACCCCAGACAGAGCCCGCCGTGCCGCACAAGAGGCCAAGAAGAACCGAAGAGCTTCATCGGAAAAATTTACACGACTCATGAAATCCGCAAGCGGAAGACCCGAAAGCTGCCCTGCCACATCCTGGCCTCACGACTCTTCAGTGGCGATGTCTCGTTTATTGTGAACGCCCCACGAGTCCCCTCCGCGAAAATCCACCCAAGTTGCCCGGTGAAAAAGGTTTAAAAACAATGGGCAGCACCAAAATTCAATTAACTGCCGAAATTTCTGATAATTTCAATTGACGCCATATCTAGACGCTTATTAACTAACCTGAAGTTCTGCTTGCCAGTAACATCACCGATTCGTGAACTCTTGACCAGAAGAGCCATCCTATGAACATTCTTTCCATCACAGTGGGCATCAGCCTGATGATGTCCTCCGTGCTCCCGGCCGGGACTCCTCTCGCCGCCGTGCGCAGGGATACCATTGTCTCCGAGCTGTGCACCAGCTGGAAATCCCTTGAATCGCCCGAGCAGGCGCTCGCAGATTTCCACGGACGGGCCAGATCGCTCTCACCATCTGATGATGTGGCCGCGTCTGCCCTCACCGCGGCCGCCGTGCGCCAGTGGCCCAACGACTTCGTCACCCGCGCCGGGGAACTCTGCGAGAGCCAACCACTCCTGGCTCCGATCGTGGCAGCAACCGCGGCAGGCATGCGCCCGGACTTTGCCTACCGGATCGCCAACGAGTCCAAGCGGGCCATCCGGCGATCCACCGCCTTTGCCGATCTCCCGGACTTGCCTGCCCGATCTTCCGGAAAGCAACCGGTGGCAGAAGGGAAAGCCAGCGTGTCCACCGGGAAAGCACCGGTCCGCACGGGGAAGGCTCCCATCGCAACACTGGAGGACATTGATTCCGCCATCGACGCAGCGGTCCGGGCCGCCCTCGAAAACGGCGATGTGGGAGGATGGCTCTGGGCCTTCCCCGGAATGAGACCAGAGTTCGTGGGAAGCCCCCTTGACATTTTTTACCGACCGATGAAATTTCCAGACCAGCCAGCGACCACCTTCGAACCTGCAGACTGACGGTCCTCTGTTCGGTCCGCCCTTGCGTAGGAGGAAAGTCTTCCACACAGCACATCCTCCTCCAACACTTTATCAAAATTCCTGCCGTGCCTTCCAGACCACAAAAAAACGCGTCCTGCCGTCGTCCAGATTCCTTCTACGACGAGAAGATCCGAATCCTCAGCGGAACCCCTTCATCCCCGCAGCCAGTTTCCGGCCCGGGAGTGGTCCGGTGGCTTGCGCAGGGAGCTTTCGGGGTCTCTCTGTTCTCCGGAGCCAGCCTGGCGTCAGCAGCAGTTCCGCTTGAGGAACTGATTGGAGGAACCGCTCCCCTAGGCACAGAATCCAGCAGCGTTCTTCCGGAATACCCCGACCTCACCCTTGGTCTGGCGACTGGACTCGCCGACAGCGACGGAACGCAGGAAGCCAGCGATCCGGCGACGCCACCAGCCTCCGAGCCAACGGAAAAGGCTGACGCGTCTGCCGCCGCAGCCCCGGCGTCAGGCTTGACCCCGGAAACCCCCACCCCTCCCCAGAATTCAGGAATCACCCCGGCATCCTCGGCAGCCGAACCGGCCCCGATGGCCTCCTCTGCAGTTCCGACCGAAGGCGAACAGGTTTCGTCCAGCCCTTCGGTTCTTGAATCGGTCGGAAATTCATACGCCGGGGATTCATCCGCTCCTGCAAATGTGGATACCGTCAAGCCGTGGAACGTCTCACTGTTCACCGGAGCGACCTACGACGATAACATCCGCTTTGCCGGTGACGGAGAGGGCGAGTCTTCAGACGTCGTCTTGAACACGGGAGTTTCAGCGGGATACCGTCTCCCGGGCAGTGGTCTCTTCCACAGCCTCTCCATGACTGCCGGAGCATCCTACCAAAGCTACCTGGATAATGACGACCTCAGTGGATGGAACTACAACGCGGGTCTTTCCGGCGGCCGTAACATCGGCGACCTCTCCCTGAGCGGAAGTCTCTTTGCCTCCCAGATGAATTCTGCTGACCGGTGGGCGGGCAGTTTTGCCACCCGCCAATCCTACGGGGCCTCCCTCAGCGCTGCCTACAGCTTAACTGGAAAAGTCAGACTGCTGACTAGCGGGGGCTGGAATGCCTTCGAATATGATGGTAATCTGCTCGGCACGCAGTCATGGAATGCCAGCGCGGGCTTTGACTACGAATTCAGCCCCAAATTCCGGGCTGGCGTCAATTACGGCTGGTCCACGTTCGAGCAGGACGGCTACGATAACCGGAGTTGGAGTAACATCAACTTCACAGCCGCATGGCAGGCTTCTCCCAAGACCGGTTTCTCTGCATCTTTCGGCCCACAGATCGGGAATTTCAACGGATCGATAGACAACGGCCCCGGATGGGTTGCCTCGCTCTCGGGTAACTGGCAGGCTGCTGACCGCACCTCGGTTGCACTTGGATTGAACCGCAACGTCACCGGATCCCCGGTGGACGGAGGCAGCAGCATCAGCTTCACTACAGTTTCCCTTTCCGTAAGCCAGGGCTTCACCGATAGGCTGAGTGGAACGGCTGCGATCGCCTACCAGACAGACGATTTCAATGCCGATGAACAGGGTGCCTTCGGGGGTCGTCAGGACGACTTTATTTCTCTGACGACATCGCTTTCATGGCGTTTCACCACAAGAGCGTCCCTCACTGCATTCTATGAATTCAGGGATAACTCCTCGAATTCCCAGGGCGTCGACTTCAGCAACAACCGGATCGGCTGCCAGCTTTCCGTCCAATTCTGAACCGATCCGGAAGTCTAACTCCGGAAGCAGCTCACCGCGCATCGCGCCATCCTTCTGCATCGAGCGAAGATGACGCTGCAGACTCCACTTGCCGACGGAGCGGAATCCCCCGGTCACCAGATGGCGGACCATGGGGGAAGTGCCGGAAAGACCAGCATCCCCGACCAGCCATAAGCAACTCCGCGCCATGACAGCCCAATCGCAGCCCGATGCAGCACGGCTTTGGAAAACCCGACGGAGTAACGCGCAAGCAGGTGGCGTACGCTGGCATCCGATCCTGTCACAATTCTGCGACGAGCACGTGCCGCTGTGACCCGCATCGCCAAAGTCCTGCTGCTTGGCACATGCCTTCTCGCGGCACCTGTGGCACTCTGGCTTGCCATGAATCTCTGGGCCGTTTCACCCTTGAGAATGGCCGCACTCCCTGCTGCCTGGGCTGTGGGATGCTGGCTGCTGCGGCGACCCTGCCCCAGCAGTGCCGACAACGGTTCGCCCACCGGTGGCGGGTCGAGGTGGGCACCACTCTTCTGGCTGATGAGTGCGGCCGCCCTCGTCCTCGGCGGCATCCTGCGCGCCCCGGAACTGGCAGCCATGGGCCTGCTGGTGGGTATCGCTGCGTCCGTCCTCGGCAGCGGAGGCGCACGGGGCCTCAAGCACTCGCTACTACCGCTGGCCCTGATGGCCAGCGTGGTGCCTCTTCCTTTTGGACTGGAAGAGACCTGGACCAGATGGGCGTCCGGGTATTCAGTCCGCCTCGCCAGCTCATTCCTCGATCTCCGCGACGTCCTCCACGCGGTATCCGGGTCGTGGATCGAACTTCCCGACTCCGGAATTCCAACGGCCCAGGTGACCGCTGGCGTGCAGGGAATCCCGCTTGTCGTGGGCGGAGCCATCCTCCTCGCTGCGTTGCGCCGCAGACCTCTCTGGCACAGCATCCTGCTCGCCATCGCCTCCGCCATGGTGGCCATGGGTTTGCACATCGCAGCCATGACCCGCGGAATCGAGTGGGCCTACACCGGAGCCAGAAACGCCTGGCAGCAGCCGATGAACAGCTTCTTCCTCTTGGCATTCCTGCTGGTCGCATTCATCTTCGTTTTCTGCTTCGACCACCTCCTCGCGTTCTTCTCGACCCCGAGCCCCCGTCCTGCCAAACGCGGCGTTTCTGTGCCAGAACCCCCCCCGCGTTCCCCTGCGCCCTCCTTCAACGTGCCGGGAGCCGCCGCCATGGCCATGACCATGGCCATGGCCGTACCCTGCGCTGCATCTCTGCGCCACTTCCGCGATATGGTGTCCGCAGTTTCCCCTGGAGACGGTCTTCCTGTTTCCGCCGACGCGCTGCCGCTCAACCTGCCCGAGGAAATCGGGAACTGGACTCAGCAGAACCCCGAGGATAATCCCAGTGCGACATTCCGCTTCAGTACGAAAACCAGCCGATGGGAGTTCCGGAAGGAAACTCTCCAGGTATCCATCAGTGCCCATTCTCCTTTCCGTGGCTTCCCCAGCGTCGCCAAGAAGTACACCGCGATGGGCTGGCACATTCTCTCCGACACCGACGAGACATCCAACCGCGCCGGGAGCCCTCCATTCCGGCGGTTTTCCTTGCGCAAGCCCCGCTTCGAACGGGCGGAAACCCTCTGTGCGGCCATCGGCCCGGAAGGTCAGTGGATCTCCAGCGAACCCCCCGCAGTGTCCCCGGCAAACCTGCCGAGGTTCCTCGTGAAGCGCTCCCGCGAGTTTCTCGCGTGGATAAGGCACGGAACCCAGCCCGACGCCGATACCCCCCGGGCTCAGATGCTCGTGCACGCCGTGTGG
>CAZSDE010000288.1:0-5179 GCA_964605435.1 uncultured Akkermansia sp. | reverse complement strand
ATGGTTTGAGGAGACGGAATTCCGTGGTGCGTCCGGCGGCCTCCTGTTCATCGGAAAGGGCGGCGAGCGTCTGGGCGAGGACTGTGAGAGCCCATGCGCGGTCGTAGGCGCTGTCGGGATCCACCGTCGGCGCGGCTGGTCCGTCGTCCCCGTGCCAGTCGGAGGTCAGCGGCAGCGGCGGGACCCCGCCGCCTCGCCGGAGAGCCGATTGGTGGTCGCGCTGATTTGCGACGAAGCGTTTGAGGACCACGAGGAGAAACGTGCGGAAGCGACCTCTTTCGGGCTGGGCCGCGTCGAGCCAGTGGCTGGCGATGAGTCTGGCGAAGAATTCCTGGACGAGGTCTTCGGCGTCGTGTTCCCGGTGCCCGTGATGCCGCAGCCATGTGAAGAGCGGGTGCCAGTAGAGCTGGCAGAGGGCGGCGAGGGACGATTCCGCGGCGGGGGACGGAGGACCCTGAGCCGAGGCCACGAGTGACCAGTGGGTGGTCTGGAAGCCGTGTGGGTGGCGTGGTTCCGGTGAGCCTTGGGTCATTACCGGAAGAGATAAGCATCCGGTGACTGTTGTGGCAGGGAAAATCGCCGGGAGTGAAGATTCGCGGGGGAATGCGGCCTTCAATCGTCCAGTGCCATGACATCGACGCTCACGGTGAGGGCCTGGTGGGGGGAACCGATGCTGACGCCTGTGAGGGGGCTGACGTCCGAGAAGTCGCGGCCCCAGCCGATGGTGATGTGGCGGTTCTGGGGGAGGAGGTCGTTGGTGGGGTCGGCATCGATCCAGCCGAGGGATTCTCCGCACCAGACGGACGTCCATGCGTGCGAGGCGTCGGCTCCGATGAGGCGGGGCTGACCGGGTGGCGGGATGGTTTCGAGGTAGCCGGAGACGTAGCGGGCGGGGAGGCCGATGGAGCGGAGGCAGCCGGTCATGATGTGGGCCATGTCCTGGCAGACGCCGCGGCGCTGGTGGAAGGCGTCCATGACCGGGGTGGCGGCGCTGGTGGCTTCCGGATCGAACTGGAAGCTGCGGAAGATGCGTGCAGTGAGGTCCGCGACGCCTTCGAGAATGGGTCGTCCGGCAGGAAACGAAGGAGCCGCGAAGTCGGCCAGTTCCGGGTGGATGGGCACGAGGGGAGATGGCCAGAGAAATTCGGCGGCGGCGGTGGCCGGCGACCATTGATCGTGCCGGCAGGCGGCTGCGATGAAATCCCACGGGGGAGAGAGTCGGGGTTCCGGGGTGGGGCGGTCGTGGATGCGCACGAAGCTGCGGGCGACCACTTCGAGTTGGTGGTGTGTGCCTTCGATTTCAAAGTAGACGATGGGGTTGCCGAAGGCGTCCTGGCGGGTGGGAGCGCGGCAGGCTGGTTCCGGGCGGATATGGATTTCGTGCCACGGGCAGGACTGGGTGGGCAGCTGGCGCGGCATGAGGCGGGCCATGTAATGGGCGACCGTGACGGGGCTCGGATAGGAATAGAGCGTGCGGTGACTGATCTGATAGGTCGTGGCCATGTCTGGGGCGGGTGGGGTCAGTCGCTGCGGCGGTGGGCGTGACTGAAGAAGTGTTCCGTGAGGGCAGCGGAAATGGATTCGCATCCTGTGGCGAGGTCGCCGCAGAGCATGGCGATGCGGTGAGAGGCGGCGTCCGGGAAAAAGCGGAGGGCGTCGAGGTTGAGGGATGCGAGTTCCGAGCGTAGACCGTCGAGCAGTTCGCGCTGGTGGCCCGGGCTGCCGGAGGTTCCGGCGGGCAGTTCGGCGAAGACTCTGGCGAGGCGGTGGAACTGGGCGGAAGTGCTGCGGGGATTTTCCTCGCTGAGCAGAAGGAGGTCGGCGACTGGCAGGAGCGAGGGTCGTGCGAAGTGGAGCCGTCGGTAGGTCATGGTGGAGTCGGTTACTTCCAGAAGCGGCGTCAGGATGGCGTCGTCCGTGAGGCAGCGGCGGGCGGAACCGGCGATGAGGGCGAGGCCGTTGATGGCGCGCTCGAGGCGGCGTCCGGCTTCGAGGAATTGCCATGCGTGGCCACGGGTCATGTTTTCCTGCTGCATGCCTGCGAAGGCGGCGAGGTCGAGGATGAGTGTGTCGAGGAGGCTGCGGGAGGCGGCGTGGTCGCTGGCGGCGGTGCGGGCCTCGTCGGCGTCGCGGTCGAGCCGGTTGAAGAGTCTCCATGAATCGTCCGAGAGGCGGTCGCGGGCGGCGGCGGCATTGAAGCGGAGGCGGGCGGCGAGTTCCGGTATGCTGCCCTGGCGCTGGGGCTGGGTGAGGAGAGCGTGGAGTTCTCCGGGCAGGGCGCCCGCCGGTTGCGTGGCAGTGGTTAGTTCGAGGGCAAGCAGGAGGTGGAGGCAGGCCGGCCGTTCGCGTTCCAGCGACGGTGAATTTTCTCCGCCGAGGCGGTCGAGCGTGGTGCGGATGAGTCGGACGTGCCATTCCATGCGTTCTGCGTAGCGGCCGAGCCAGAAGAGGTGTTCTGCGGAGCGGCTCGGGACGCCGGCTGGCGAGCGGAGCGGGCGGAGCACGACTGCGGATGGCGGCGGTGGAGGAGATGCGGCGTGGGCGTCCGAGAGGATCCATGTGTCCTTGGAGATGCCGCCGTGCTGCATGGTGATGACGAAGCGGCCGGGGACGGGGCTGACGCGGCTGAGGCCGCCGGGCATGACCGTGCATTGGCCGTGGCTGCGGGCGGTGAAGGTGCGCCAGACGAGTGGCCGTGGCTCGAGTTCCGCGCCGTTCCAGACCGGGGTGGACGAGAGGTGGAGCGATTGCTGGGCGACCCATGCGTGCGGTTCGTCGCGGAGTCGGGCGAGGACGGTGGCGAGGTCGCTGGACGAAAGTGTGTCGAGGAAGATGGGGTCGCGCGGGCCCGAGGCGAAGGCAGGTTTGAGGACCCAGCGGCGGGGGGTGGCGAGGACGAGGGAGAGTTCGCGTGGCTGGCCGCACCACCATGACGGGACGCTGGGGAGTTTGAGTTCTTCGCCGAGGAGGTGGCGGCAGATGCCGGGGAAGAAGGGATGGAGGGCGGGAGATTCCACGGCACCGGTCCCGATGCCATTCACGAGCGCGACGTTGCCGCTGCGCCATGCTTCGCACAGGCCGGCTGTACCGAGCCATGTATCGGCGCGCAGTTCGAGCGGGTCTGAAAAGACATCATCGACCCTGCGCAGGGCGACATCGACTCTGCGGAGGCCATCGAGAGTTTTCAGGAAGAGGCGGCGGTCGCGTACCGTGAGGTCTGCGCCTTCGACGAGCGGGTAGCCCATGAGGCGGGCTTCGTAGGCGTGTTCGAAGTAGGTTTCGCTGTATGGGCCCGGGGTCATGAGGACCACGCTGGGCGATCCCCGCCGGGTCGGGGCGAGGGCGCGGAGGGCGTCGCGTTCCGCGGCAAAGAATCCGCTCAGGCCGGCGACCTGGCAGGCCGCGAAGGATTCGCTGAGGACCGAGGAAAGGATGCTGCGGTTCTCGAGAGCATAGCCACGGCCGCTGGGAGCCTGGGTGCGGTCGGCGAGCACCAGCCATTGTCCATCGGGGCTGCGGACGAGATCGGTTCCCATGGAGACGAGGAACGAGGCGCCGGCCGGGGTGACACCGCAGGCGGCGTGGAGGAAGCCTGGGTTGCCGTGCACGAGGGCCGGCGGGATCCAGCCCTGGCGCAGGAGTTGCTGCGGTCCGTAAAGGTCGGCGAGGATGGCATTGAGAAGTTCGGCGCGCTGAGAGAGGCCTGCGGCGACCTCCTGCCATTCGTGATCCGGGAGGATGAAGGGAATGGAATCGAGCGCCCACGGACGCGAGGCGCTGTCGCTTTCCCCGTGGATGTTATGAGTGACGCCATGATCGACGAGAAGGCGCTGGATGGCGGCGGTGCGCTGGTCCCAGTGACTGGGGGAAAGACCGGCCAGGTGGAGGGCGAGGGCATGCCAGTGGGGCCGGATGCTGCCCGAGGGATCCATCATTTCGTCCCATGCTTCCGGCGATGGCCGGTAGGGAAGGGGCGGGGGCGCAGGTGGTGCAGTGCCGATGTCCAGCGCGGGTGGATTCATGGAGGGTGGGGAGGCGGGGGAGCCGGGTGGAAATGACCGTCCGGACAGTTCTGGCATGAAAGCAGGGGTCGTGCCACGGGGGTACCCGGCCAGAAGCTTTCCGGATACGGAGTGAAAGCCCAGGGAAGGAAAAGAAGTATAGCCAGCGGCGGAGGCATCTGGTAGTTCCTCCAGCCTACCGTAGTCCAATTTCCATCAACATCGCCAGCACCATTTCCATGCGTTCCACTGTCTTCCTTTCCCTCGTTGCCCTGACCACTGTGGTTGCCGGGGCTGACCGACTCCATCTGCCTCCCGCCGGCAAGCCGAACGGCAAGAAGGTTGTCCTTGTGGCAGGCGATGAGGAGTACCGGTCCGAGGAAACCTGTCCGATGCTGGCGAAGATTCTGAGTCAGCGTCATGGATTCGACTGCACGGTGATCTTTTCGACGAATCCGGATGGCGGCTTCATCGATCCCAATTGTCAGACCAACATTCCCGGGACGGAGTCGCTGGATGCCGCTGATCTGATGATCATTGGAACGAGATTCCGGCAGTTGCCGCCGGAGCAGATTGCGGACTTTGCGGAATTTCTCGAAGCGGGGAAGCCGGTGATTGGATTCCGCACGGCCACGCATGCCTTTCTGGGGAACGCGAAGACCGGGGACTTCCGCTGGGCGGATTTCGGATTCAGCATTCTCGGGGAGAGGTGGGTGAACCACCATGGCGGTCATGGCAGTCAGGGTACCCTTGGAGTGGTGGAAGCGGCCCATGCGTCGCATCCGGTGCTGCGCGGCGTGGGCAAGGTGTTCGGGCCGACGGATGTCTATGGGATTGCGAATCTCGATCAGAAAGCGGCGACGATTCTGCTGCGGGGAGCGGTGACTGAGTCGCTCGATCCTGAATCGAAGCCGATTGCGGGACCGAAGAACGATCCCATGATGCCCCTTGCCTGGATGCGGGAATACACTTCCCCCGGGGGCAAGGCGAAGGGTCAGGCTTTCTGCACGACTATGGGATCGTCCTCGGATTTTGCCGATGAGGACCTGCGCAGGCTGGTGGTCAATGCGGTGCTCCACATGACGGGCCAGCCGGTGCCGGAGAAGGCGGATGCGGCGGTTGTCGATCCGTTCGAACCGACACCGTTCCGGGCGATCGGGGACAAGGATTACTACCGG
>CAZSDE010000287.1:0-5214 GCA_964605435.1 uncultured Akkermansia sp. | reverse complement strand
GCCAAGGCCCACCACATCCCCCTCATCATCGATAACGCCTACGGTTTTCCCTTTCCCGGAGCCATCTTTACCGAGGCCACCCCCTTCCTCGACGAACACGTCATTCTCACCCTCAGCCTCTCGAAACTCGGTCTCCCGGGGACCCGCACGGGCATCGTCGTTGGCCCCCCGGAAATCGCGGGCGCCATCGCCGCCATGACCTCGGTCACCGGGCTCGCCAACAGCAATACCGGTCAGCAGATCGTCCTTCCGCTCCTTGCTTCCGGGCAACTCCTCGACCTCTGCCGGAATGCCATTCAGCCCTTCTACGCCCAGCGCGCCAGGGATGCCGAGGCATGGATGCACGAATCATTCGGGGACTTTCCCCACTGGTCCATCCACCGGGTCGAAGGTGCTTTCTTTGTCTGGCTTCGCCTCACCAGCCTCCCTTTCCCGTCGCGCCAGCTGTACCACCAGCTCAAAGAGCACAAGGTCCTCGTCGTCCCCGGCGATCCCTTCTTCTTCGGGACCGCAGCCGATTGGCCACACCAACACGAGTGCCTCAGAATCAACTGCACAGGTCAGGAAAGGACCGTCCGCGACGCCCTCGGCATCATCGCTTCCACCGTCAGAGAACTCTCCCTCTGAGAAATCCGCGCATCCGGAGTTGCGAACAATGATGTTGTTTATAGCTTTTATGGAATTCTTCCAGAATCATGAAAGCCAAAGTATTCTCCGTTCCCATTCGCGTGGGCGCAATCGGCCGCAATCCCCTTCAGGACCTCGAAGACCAATTGAACGATTACCTCGATGACCACCCGACCCTGACCGTTGCCGACCTGAAACTCAATTGCCTCACCGCTCCCCAGGACGTCAAGCAGGACGGCCGCGCTGTTTTCTCCCCGAACACTGTCACCCTTCTCGCCACCCTCCTCTTCAAGGAACGGCAACTGGAACCATCTGGACCGCGCGCCCGGGAAGCCACTGCCTCCCCATGGCCGGTAACCGTTTCCTCGTTCCTGGCTTCCTGATACCCCAACCGGCCCTCCCGCTCAGCAGAATTCCGCAACTGTGGTCCCTGAGGCCCCCGCCCGGAAACCTGCTCTCTCGGTGCCGACTCAGGAAAAAAGGCACCCGCTCTCCCACCGAGGGAGACTGACGCCAGATCTCACTTCTCAGGTGCAGCCGGTGTCTCTGCCGCAGGTGCAGCCGGAGTCTCTGCCGCAGGTGCAGCCGGAGTCTCTGCAGCAGGTGCAGCCGGAGTCTCTGCAGCAGGTGCAGCCGGAGTCTCTGCAGCAGGTGCAGCCGGGGTCTCTGCCGGTGCGGGAATGACCGGAACCGCAGGGGCCGGAGTTTCCAGATTGACCGCTGGAGCGGGAATTTCCGCCGGAGCCACCGGTGCGACCGGTGCCTGCTCGGCCACAGGAGCCGTTTTCGGAAGGTTCAGATTGCTGAACTGCGCCGCTTCACGTGCCTTCAGAATGGCCAGCAGCAGGCTGAGCACAAAGAAAAGTACGCCCAGGTAGACCGTTCCCTTCTGCAGTACGTTGGTCGTCTGGCTCCCCCAGATCTGGTCGGTCACGCCGGCACCGAACGCTGCGCCGAGACCTTCCTGCTTCGGCCGCTGCATCAGCACGAGCACAATGAGAAGCAGGCAGACCACCACGAGCAGGATGGTGACGAGGACAATGAAAACGCTCAGCATAGGGGGAGGGAGTTTGAATGGATCCGCCGACTTGTAAAGGGAGCGTTTCCCGGAGCCGCATCTGCGTCGGAAAACGAGTCACCCGGCATTCAGGCCTTCTTTTCGTAAAACCGCAGGGCCTCGATGTCGCTGCCGAATTCCCGGAGTGGATACACCCCGCGCCCCGCCCGTGAACCCGGATCCCGCACCAGATAATCGTATCCGTCCTTCCCGCAGATCACCACAAAATGCGTCGTCCCGCCATCGGGATACCGCAGCCGCACAATCACCGGATTCCCCCGCAGGAGATTCTCGTCGATCAGCCGGAACGAGGCATCGTTCTCATAGGCAAAACTCACCCGCTCCGGAGCCATCTCCGCCGCCACCTCCCATCGGATCCAGCCCTCCGGCGTATAACCATCCCTCGCCGTGAGAAAATCATTGAGTCGCTGCGGATCGGTATCAATCCCGTACGACGCCAGCACCATGGCCGCAGAACTCACGGCACACCCCGCCCCCGCAAGGGTGTCAGACGACGGACCCAGACGATCATCCGCCCAGCGGGCATCACTCTGACGAAACGTCGGCACCTCGATCTCCAGCTTCCGGGACAGAAACCGCCCACCCGACGGCGGCAGCTTCTTCTGAAGCTGGGCCCATGCCTTTTTCTGACGGTGGTCCCGCACCATCCAGGCAATTCCACCGACCGTCGCCGCGACCAGCAGTACCGCACCGGCCACCACCACAGCACGACGCCGCAGCCATGGCGCTCCCACCGCCCGGTTGGGCTCCGCAGCTGATGAAGTTTCCGGTTCCGACATGACCAGACACCAGAAAACGGAAATGTCAGGTCGGCAACCGCAGCGTCTGCGGCGTTGCATTCCCCGCACTCCACGCTCACGGGTCTCGGGATTCAATCACGCACCCGCCCCGCCGCATGCCGCCTTCACCGACCTGCCAGGTTCTGATCACCGGTGCCGGCATCGCCGGTCTCTGGACACTCCGGCGGCTGCTTTCCGCGGGCTACGATGCTTTTCTCCTTGAGGAATCCGCCATCGGATCGGGTCAGACCCTCGGAGCCCAGGGCATCCTTCACGGGGGCGTGAAATACGGACTCGACGGATCCAGCCGAGCCATCGCCGACATGCTGCGCGCCCAGCCTCCCCGCTGGCTCGATGCCCTCGCCGGAAAAACGGAACCCGAACTCTCCGCTGCCCGCATCAATTCTCCCTGCCAGCACCTCTGGGCCGCCGATTCATGGCTCGCAAGGGTCGGAGCCACCGTCGGTTCCCGTGCCATGCAGGGAGAAGTGAAACGTCTCGAGCCTTCGGATTGGCCCGCCGCCCTCCGCGAGGGCGGACACCGCGGCAGTGTCTACGAACTCGCCGAAACGGTAGTCGATGTCCGCAGTGTCTGCAGCGCCCTCGCCGAGCCAGTCCGGCACCGCATTCTCACCGCCCCCATCGAGGCCATCGAAACCGAAAACGGACGGGTCACCGCCCTCCGCTCCGGAACCAACACTCTGACCGCATCGGCCTACCTTTTCATGGCAGCCACGGGTAATGAAGCGGCAGCCACCGCCCTCGGCATGGGGCCGCACGCCACCCAGCGCCGCCCCCTCCGCATGGTCATGGTGCGCGGCAGACTTCCCCAGCTCTTCGGTCACTGCGTCACCGTCAGCCCCAAACCAATCGTCACCATCACGAGCCACCCCATGGAAGACGATACGGTCTGGTACCTCGGCGGCGGCATTGCGGAGGACGCCGCGTCCCTGCCGGAAACCGAAGCCATCCAGCTCGCCGCCCAAACCATGGCGCGCGTCTTTCCCGCCATGAACTGGCAGAATCTCCAGTGGGCCACATGGCAGGTCGACCGCGCCGAACCCAACGCGGCCAGCCGCCTTCCGGACGGCCCCGCCCTCCGCACCGCCGCCAATGCCGCGGTCGGCTGGCCCTCGAAACTGGTCTACGCCCCGGCCCTCGCAGACCTCGCCGCTTCCTTCGTCGGCCAACTCTGCAGCCCATCCGGTTCCTCCTCCGCCCTGCCCCTGCCCCCCGCACCCCTCGGTTCCTACCCATGGGAAACATCTTCGTGGATCTCCCTGTGAAACCACTCACCCCGCAACCGTTCGGCCTCACCGGCATCTCCTGCTCGCCTCTCGGCATCGGTACCGTCAAATGGGGCCGCACCGAAGGCCTCAAGCACACCCCGTTCGAACTCCCGGACGATGCCACCCTCCACAGACTTCTTGATGACGCCGCCGCTGCCGGCATCAATGTCCTCGATACCGCTCCATCCTACGGCCTCTCCGAAGCAAGAATCGGCCAACTCCTCGCCGACCGGCAGCACGACTTCCACGTCTTCACAAAAGCAGGCGAAATCTTCGAAAACGGACTCCCCCGCTGGGATTTCCGCGCCAGTTCCATCCGCCAGAGCATCGAAAACAGCCTCCGCCTCCTCCGCACGGACCGCCTCGCCGGGGTGACCCTGCACTGCCCGCTCGACGACCTCGGCGTAATCACTTCCTCGGAAGCCCCCGACACCCTCGCAGCCCTGCGCGCAGAAGGAAAAATCGGACTGGCCGGCTTCTCGGTGATGTCCACGGACGGCGGTCTCCGCGCGGTCCCGCTCTTCGATTTCCTCATGGTCGCGTGGAATACAGGATTCCACGAACACGAACCCGTTATCCACGCCGCTGCCGATGCCGGACGCGGCATCCTCCTCAAGAAGGTGCTTTCCTCCGGGCGACTGCACGGAACTTCGCCCGCCGCTGCCCTGACCGCCGCCCAGGCCCTCCCGGGCCACCCAGTTGCGCTCGTCGGCACCCTCAGCCCAGCCCATCTCGCGGAAAACATCCGCGCCCTCACATCCCCGTCACCCTCTTGAGCGCATACACCAGCCAGCCACACAGCTCGGTGTACAATTCATAGTGATAAAGCGTTTCCAGCTTTCCCTCGGCCACCAGTTCCATCGTCCGGTCCACATCCCCCGTATCAATCCCAAACCGCTCGGACATCACAAGACGCGCCTGATTCAGCGCAAGGTACCACGATTCCACCTGCCCGGGCTCAATCCGCAGCCGATCGGGCGTCCCGTTTTCCCGGGCCAGCCCGGCCGCAAATTCATCAAGATTGGCCGCAAAGCGTTCCTCCAGTTCCGGACGCACGAACTCGTCCCACTCGGCCTCGTCCTCCGGATCAGCATCCTCCCCGGCCACCGGTACCGGAAACAGCCTCCGCATCGCTCCCTCATGCCCGGAAGCATCCGCCAGCACCGGCACCGCCCGCAGGGCCTTCATCTCCCACGGCAGTATCTCCGTAATGCTCACCGCCCCGCTGCTGTTCATCCGGATCCTCATAAAAAAAAGACCGCCTCAGTCCGCCTTCTGCATCGATGCCAGCAGCTGGTGCGACTGCAGCTGCTGCGTGTAGTACTCCGCACGCTCGCGCGGTCCGCTCCAGACCACGCACTTTCCCTTGTGATGCACGTCCAGCATCATGCTCTCGGCCTTCCCCTTCGGATAACCGAAAACGCGCTGAATCACAAGGGTC
>CAZSDE010000286.1:0-5225 GCA_964605435.1 uncultured Akkermansia sp. | reverse complement strand
AGATATAATTGAGCAGGAGAGTGAGGAAGAAATTGGCAATGAGGATGGCCATGGAGCTGAAAAAGACAGCGGCGGTGGTGCCGCGGCCGACCCCGACAGCACCCTGGCGGACATTGAGTCCCTGATGGCAGGCCATGATGACGATGAGGTAGCCGAAGACGAGGCCCTTGGTCATGCCGAAGAGGACATCGATGTGGTCGACATTCTTGTAGAGCTGGTCGTTGTAGAATGCTTCGGGGACATTGTAGACACCGACGGCCATGAGTCGGGCTGCGGCGATGCCGAAGCGGATGCTTTCCCCGATGAGGAGGGGGACCGAGAAGATCATGGCGAGGAAGCGCGGGGCGACGAGGTAGTCGACCGGGTGTACGCCGAGAGAGCGGAGGGCGTCGATCTGTTCGGTGACTTTCATGGTGCCGATTTCCGCGGCCATGGTGGCTCCGACTCTTCCGGCCAGCATGAGGGCGGTGAGGACCGGGCCGAGTTCCCGGCAGGTGGCGAGGGCGACGATGCCGCCGACGAGGCTATCGAGGCCGAGTTGATTGAATTTGTAGTAGACCTGGGCGGCGAAGACAGCACCGGTGGCGGCTCCGGTGACGATGACCTGGATCTGCGAGCCGAAGCCTATGGACACGAGTTGGCGTCCGACTTCGCGCCAGCGGATGCGGCTGCCGAAGAGGGAGTAGGTCATTTCTCCGGTGAGGACGGCCAGTTCGCCGAAGTAGCTGATGAGGCGGAGCACTGGGGTGCCGAGCCATGTGAGGACGCAGGTCATTGACTGGGCGTACAGTGAACGGGAAGGGGCATCCGGCAAGCTGCAGTCGTCCGCAGGTTGTGGCTGGGACGGGTGTGCCTTCGGGATCGTTTCCGGTTGCGGGAAATGGCTGGGCGGGTGAGGCGTGGGGCATGAGTGCTGATTCCCATGCTTTTGAAGTTCTTCCTGCTCATGGTGTGCTGTCCGGGGTTTCGGCGCTGGCCCGCGAGGCGCTGGCTGGGTTCGGTTCCTTTTCGCATCTTGGCAAGGGATCGGTGCTGGTGGAGCAGGGTGCGGAGGCTGATGCGCTGCATGTGGTGGTGTCCGGTGAGCTGATGGTTTCTCTGAGGTCTCCCGAGGAGATCCGGACCCTTGGGTATGTGGAGGAAGGGCAGACGGTGGGGGAGATGGGATTTCTGGATGAGGCGGATTCTGTTCTCGCGAGTGCGTCGGTGACGACGAATGTGCCGTCGCATGTGTGGTCGATTCACCGGGATGATTTCAATCGGTTCCTTGCGTCGCATCCGGTGGCGGGCTGTGAGATTCTGAAGGAGTTGCTGGTGCTGGCGGGTCGGCGAGCGCGGAAGGGGAATGAGCGGCTAGCCTCCGAGGATTGAGGAGGGGAGGCCGTTTGCTTGCGTGGGTTGTGTGGCGCGGCGGGCTTTGCGGGCGGGGTGGCATCATGCTGCCGGGGCGGGGCGAACCTTGCGAGAGAGGATGAGGGAGGCGGCGAGGATCATGAGGGCCATGGCGGTCGCGGTGGGTCCGATTCCGGCGTGGGAGGCGAGGTAGAAGGCGGCGAAGGGTGCGACGATGCCGCGGAGACCGGTGAGGAAGGTATGGACGGCCATGTATTCGGTGACGCGGCCGGGCGGGGCGAATTTGGTGACCCAGAGAGTCCATGCGACATCGGAACCCGCGTTGCTGATGCCGAAGAGGATGGCACCGGTGGTGAGGCCAGGCCAGCTGGTTCCGGTGAAGAACGAGAGGATGCCGAGCATGAAGCCTGTGTTGAGGATGGCGCGGAGGGTGAGGAAATCCATCCGGTCGAAGAGTCGGCCCCATGCGCGGGAGAAGCAGAGTCTGGCGACATTGGGGATGATGCTGGTGAGCAGGGCGATGTCGGTGGCGGAGAGATTCAATCCGTAGCGGGTATTTGACAGGTACTCGACGCGGAGGGGGAGCATGGTGAGGTTGGCGAAGCCCATGAGCATCCAGCTGACGAGCGTCCAGCGGAAGCGTGCGTCGTCGCGGACGACCTTGAACGAGCGGAGCGGGTGGGAACCGCTGGCGGTTCTGATGGGGACAGCGGGGCATCGGTGGAGGCAGACGGCGCCGATGGCGAGGGCGGCGGCGTAGCAGAGCAGGATGGCGGGCCATGCGGAGGGTCTGCGTTCGAGGAGGAGACCGGCGGCCCATGCGAAAGAGACGCTTCCGGCGATACGGATGATGATATTGCGGGAGTAGAGGTCGCCGCGGCGGTCGGCGCGGTAATTCGCTTCGTAGATCCCTGCGAAGAACGGGGTGGCGGCGGTGATGGCGACGAAGGCGGCGAGTGTGGCGGCGACGAAGATGGGCAGGGTGGGAGTGAGGGCGGCAAGGGTGAGGCTGATGGCACCGAAGAAAAAGAGCCGGGCGGCGGCGGTACCGGCGTGGAGATTGCGGTGGGCGGCCCAGAGAACGGCGATGGGGCTGAGGAGGAGACCGAGGCTGCCGCTTCCCTGGATGATGGCTTTGGTGGCGGGACCTGCGGAAAAGATGCGGTGTGCGATGAGGAGGAGGAAGGTGGCGCTGGCGGTTTCGAGGACGCCCATCCCGAAGGCGCGGAGCCGTTCCATCTGGAAAGTGAGGCGTTCGCGGTGTTCCGGGGTCATGGAGATGACTCCGCGTAGTGGCGGGTATGGGATGGCAAAACCCCGAAGTTGGGGGTGGGGTCGGGAAAATCCTGTGATCGCGTGGTGGCGCGGTCTGTGTGGATCCGGTAGGGTGGTGATCGATTCAGGAGATGATCATATGTATCTTAAGACCATCCGGGACATTGCGAAGCCGCAGCAGTTTGCGGTCATTGATCTGCTCAAGAGGTCGGTCGGGATGCCGGTGGCGGCCATGGCACGGGCCCTGGGGCTGAGTTACATGGGAGTGAAGAAGCATTGTCTGGATCTGGAGAAGAGAGGCTTTCTGGAGACGTGGAGGGTGCCTGTGCCGAATGGGCGGCCTGAGAAGCACTATCGGCTCACGGAGAAGGCCGATGGATTTTTCCCGGAGGCGGGGAACGGCTTGACGCTGGAGATTCTGAAGGCAGCGGAGCGGCTGCATGGGCCGGGGACGGCGGAGTCGCTGCTGCGGGCGGTGCATGCCGAGCGGGCGGACCGCTGGAGGAAGAAAGTGAAGGGCCGGACGGTGGCGGAGCGGGCGGCTTCTCTGGCGCAGCTACGGGCTGGCGAGGGGCATTTTGCGTCGACCGAGTATCATCCGCAGCATGGATTGTGTGTGGTGGAGTACCACAGTCCGGTGCAGCGGATTGCCGATGTCTATCCGGTGCTGCTGAGGATTGAGGAAGAGTTTTTCGGGGATGTGCTGCGGACGGCGGTGCGGCGCAGCGAGGAACGGGCCGGCGGCGTGGTGCGGTCGGTCTTTGCGGTTTCGACTCTGGGGCACCCCTGAAACGGAGAAGCGCGGCGTCCGGGGAGGGATGCCGCGCTTCCGAGGGATTCCTTGGGGCAACTGGTCAGGAGGTACGGCGTCGGAGAGCGCCGAGGGAACCGAGGGCCGCGAGGCCGAGGATGGCCGCGGAAGGTTCTGGGATGATGGTGAGCATGTTGGGACCGTCGAGGAGGTTCTGACGGATCTGGGAGTCGCTGAGGGCGAAGTCGTAGACGCGGAATTCGTCGTAGAGAGCGTCGGTATTGGCATCTCCGGCAAAGTTTGAGCGGCCGAGCCAGTTATTGACGTCGTTGAGGCTGGAGGGTCCGGCCCCGGCGAAGCCCTCCATGAGTTCGCCGTTCTGGTACCATTTCCACATGCTGTCGGAGGCATCGTAGGTCATGACGATGTGCTGCTGGCTCCCGAGGAGGGTGGTGCCGGCGGCATCGCGGGTTCCGTTGGCAGGCGAGCCGGCGAGTTCCATGCGCATGTTCGCACCGGTCCCGATGTTGTTGGAGAGCAGGATGTAATTGGTTCCGTTGAAGGAACCGCCGGCGTCGTTGACTTCGCCAGCTGCGTTGGTGCCAAAGTCGAGGAGGCGGGACCAATTCTGGGTGGACTGGGCGGTGACCCAGATTTCGTAGGATACCGAGCTATGGCCTGGGCCTTGATCCTTGCCTGAGGCGATGCCGTTGGGGAGGTCGATGTAGGCCTGGGTGGCGGAGGCTCCGCCTGGGAGGTCGACGCCCGTGCCG
This sequence comes from uncultured Akkermansia sp., assembly GCA_964605435.1. Taxonomy (GTDB): domain Bacteria; phylum Verrucomicrobiota; class Verrucomicrobiia; order Verrucomicrobiales; family V1-33; genus V1-33. Next base: position 1,073 of record CAZSDE010000286.1, on the reverse strand, counting down.
GTGAGGGCGGCTCCGGCACCTTTGAGTTGGGCGGGAGCGCCGCCGAGGGAACCGGTATTGGCGAAGGTGGTGCCGGAGGTTTCGCTGAAGCTGAAGCGGTGGACTGGTCCGGCGGAGAGGGAGGCTTTGGGCTGGCTGGCGAGCTGGAAGGAGCCTTTTTCGGCGTTGTAGTTGGTGAGGATGTCGGCTGGGGAGAGCAGACCGTCGTGGACGCGGACGCGCCCGATGACGCCGCCGAGGCGGTTGGCTCCATCGATGGCGGGGGTACCGGGGATGCTGGCGGCGGTGTGCTGAGCACCGAGGAGGATTTCGTGATTGGCGTGGGTACTGATGGTGGCGTCGGCTTCCGAGTTGGCGAGGGTGCCGTCGACGAAGACCGATTTGGTGGCACCGTCGAATGTGTAGGCGATGTGGTGCCATGAGCCGCGGGAGGGTTGGCCTGCGCCGTATCCCATGTCCGGACCGCCGCCCCAGCCGCCGAGCGCACCGAAGGTGGTATTGGTTCCCCAGTTGAAGGAATTGTTGGTGCCGTTTGGTCCGCCGCGGCGGCCCCATGCGACGAGGGTTTCCTCGGCATTGACGGCAGCCTGGTAGACCCAGACTTCGATGGTGCGGTCACCATTTCCGATGATGCCGGCGGGGGCCTGTGGCCCGACGAAGCCATCGGTTCCGTCGAGGAAGACGCCGTTGATGCCATCTGCGGTGGTTTTCGAGGGGGCACCGATGCCGCTGAAGGAACCACCGAGGCTGCCGTTGTTGTTCCATGAGCCGCCCGGGGAGTAGGAAGCCGCGTCGAGGTCCACGAGGAGGCCATTGGTGACCACGGCGGCGGGAACCTGGCTAAGGGTTACTGCCAGCGAGGTGCAGGCAAGGCAGATGGGCGTGCGGGCGAGGAGGCGCGAAGGGATCATGGCAAGGGCAGGGGGGTGGTGGCGGGGAATGTCACCGACATGTTCACATTAGTAACCCGAAGGGGTGACGGAATGGAATGAGAAATTCCGTGTGCCGACCTAAGAGCCTGTTGAAAAACCGGGCCCGGCAGCGGATCCGGAGTCTGCGGTGGTTGGATGAGC
>CAZSDE010000285.1:0-5231 GCA_964605435.1 uncultured Akkermansia sp. | reverse complement strand
GACAGCCTGCCTCTCCCTGCTCGTTCCCGGAGCCATCCGCACGCTGGCCGATCACGCCGTCACCTTCCCACTGCGCATCGAACGCGATGGCGTTCTCCTCAACGATCCACTGCATCCGTTCTGGCCGCAGTACGCGGGCGACGAGGACACCCGGCGCAAACCCGCCTATCACAACGGCACCGCATGGCCATGGCCCATGCCTTCCCTCGCAGAAGCCCTTGTCCTCACCCACGGATCCCGCGCACTCCCGCGGGCCCGCTCCCTCCTTGCCAGCATGCACGCTCTCCTCACCTCGGGCTGCCTCGGCCACCTCCCGGAAATCACCGACGGTTCCCGGCCGCACCGTCCCGGTGGCTGCGGTGCCCAGGCATGGTCGGTCAGCGAATTCCTCCGCGTCCAGATATTCCTGGAAAACCAGACTTCATCCGGCCATGGAGCAATCTGCCAGTCCGGCACGGCATCTGCTTAGTCATATCTCCTGAATTCCGCACCATGAAGAACGTCCAGATCATCAACGTCGCCCCCAGCATCCCGTCCCAGATCCGCTTCCTCGAGGAACTGGCCCGCAATGCATGGTGGTGCTGGAACGCAGAAGCTCAGCAATTGCTCCGCCGCATCGACCCGGCCCTCTGGCGCGACTGCGACAGCAGCCCGCTCGAATTCCTCCGCCGCGTGCCCCGCACCACCCTCGAAGCACTCGCCGAAGACACCGGCTTCCTTACCCAGCTCGCCCGGCTCGAAAACCGCTTCCGGGAATGCACCGCCCGGGACGGTGCCGCCCTCCACGGGCTCGTCGCCTATTTTTCACTCGAGTTCGGACTCCACGAAAGCATCAAGCTCTACAGCGGCGGCCTCGGGGTCCTCGCCGGCGACCATCTCAAGGCGGCGTCGGATGTCGGTCTCAATCTCTGCGGTGTCGGTCTGTTCTACCACCAGGGATACTTCGAACAGAAGCTCAATCACGAAGGCTGGCAGCAGGAACACTACCAGCTCAATGAGATCGAAAACCTTCCCATGAGGCTCGCCCGCACACCCGCAGGTGAACCCGTGCACGTGACCGTTCCCTTCCCGGATGGCCTCTGCCACCTGCGCGTGTGGGACCTCCGGGTCGGCGGGATCCCGCTCTTCCTGATGGACGCCAACCTCGCGGAAAATCCTCCGCATTTCCGTGAACTGACCGCCCGCCTCTACGGCGGCGATCACTTCATGCGGCTGCGCCAGGAAATCCTCCTCGCCGTCGGCGGTTTCCGCGCCGTCGTCGCCCTCGGCCTCGAACCGGAAGTCTGCCACATGAATGAAGGCCATGCCGGATTCCTCAGCATCGCCCGGCTCGAATTCCTCACCCGCCAGAAGGGCCTCGATATCGAGACAGCCTGCGAAGTTGCTTCGCGCGCCAATGTCTTCACCACTCACACGCCCGTTCCGGCGGGCAATGAAACCTTCTCGGTCGATCTCGTGGAAGCCCACCTCAAGGCACTCGAACCGGAAACGGGAGTGCCGCCGTGGCGCGTCATCGAATGGGGCCGCGCTCCCGGAGACACTTCAAGTCCTCTCACCATGACCATTCTCGGCCTGCGCATGGCGCAGCGCGCCAATGCGGTCAGTGAACTCCATGGCGATGTCTCCCGCGGCATGTGGCAGCACGTTTTCCCGCACCACCTGCGCGACGAAGTCCCCATCGGTCATGTCACCAATGGCATCCACGCGCCCACCTGGATCTCGCCGGAAATCCTCGCTCTGCTCCAGACTTTCCTCGGATCGGACTGGGAAAAGTCGGCCATGAGCCCGAAGGATATCCAGCGCATCAATGACATCCCCGACGAGGAACTCTGGCGGGCACACGAAATGGCGCGCAGCCGGCTCCTCCGCACGGCGCGCGATTCCATGGCGCATCAGCTGTCGGCCCGCAATGCCACCCGCGCGGAACTCGGTGCGGCCCGCAATGTCCTCGATCCCGATATCCTCACCATTGGCTTTGCCCGCCGTGCCGCTTCCTACAAACGCGCCACGCTCCTTCTGCGCGACCCCGAGCGTCTCCAGGCTCTCCGCGGCAACAAGGACCGGCCAGTGCAGTTCGTCTTCGCGGGCAAGGCCCACCCGGCCGATAACCACGGCAAGGACTTCATCCGCCAGGTGGTCGATGTCTCCCGCCGTACCGGCGTCCGCCACCGCTTTCTCTTCCTTGAAAACTACGACATGCGGCTGGCACGGTCGCTCGTGCAGGGAGCCGACGTCTGGCTCAATACTCCGCGCCGCCGCATGGAGGCATCCGGAACGTCAGGGATGAAGGCGGCCATCAATGGCGTCCTCAATGTATCCATTCTCGACGGCTGGTGGTGCGAAGGCTATGCGCCGGACTGCGGCTGGGCGATCGGCAATGGCGAGGAATACGAAGACGATGAATACGGCGACGCCATCGAGTCGGCTGCCCTCTACCGCATGCTCGAGGACGATATCGCTCCGCTCTTCTATAGCCGTTCATCGGGGGGCGACCCCTCAGGCTGGATCGCCATGATGAAGGCGTCCATCCGCATGGGCCTCGGCTTCTTCACGACCCGCCGCATGGTCACGGAATACCGCGACAAGTTCTACATTCCGGCATCGCGCCACTACCACGCGCTCATCGACAACAACGGCGCAGCCGCCCGCGCCCTCAATGCCCAGCGCCTCCGCTTCAATTCGCTCTGGCATCACGTCCGCGTCAATACCCCCATCCCGGACCGCGACCTCCGCACCATCCACTCGGGCGAATCGTTCTCGATTTCCTGCCCGGTCTACCTCGGGGAAATCAAACCCGACGAAGTCTGCGTGGAACTGTGCACGGGCCCGGCCGACGCCGGCAATCAGATCAAATCACCCAGTTTCCATCCCATGGCGCTCCTCAAGTCGTCGCAGGATGGCTGGCATGAATATGGCATCACGGTGCCCTGCCCCGCCAGTGGGCGCTTTGGCCTGACGGCGCGTGCCACGCCGGCTGGTGGGGAATGGAAGGCGGCGTCGCCTGGTTACGTAGCATGGTCGGAGTAACCGCCCGGTTCCCCCGCCCACGATGACTCCACGCAGAATCATGTTTCTCCCGTGAGCAATCCCACCATTCTCATCGTCACTCCGGAAATCACCTATCTGCCCGAAGGCATGGGCAACATGGCGCAGCGCATGCACGCCAAGGCAGGCGGCCTCGCGGACGTTTCCGCCTCTCTGGTGGCGGCCCTCTTCGAGCTGGGTGCCGATGTCCATGTCGCTCTGCCGAACTACCGCCAGATGTTCCATGCGGACGTCTACGACATTTTCAGCCAGGAACTGAAGACCATCCGCGAACGCCTTCCGGAAGAACGGATCCACCTCGCCGAAGACCGCATCTTCTATTACCGCGACACCGTCTACAGCAGCTACGGCGGGGAAAATCCGCGCATCGCCCTCGCTTTCCAGCGCGAGGTCATCAACAACATCATCCCGCGCGTCGCTCCAGACCTCATTCACTGCAACGACTGGATGACCGGCCTCATTCCAGGGGCCGCCCGCCGCTTCCGCATTCCCACCCTTTTCACGGTTCACAATATCCATACGGAAAAGCTGACCCTGGAGCAGATCGAGGCCAGCGGGATCGACGCCGCCCTCTTCTGGCAGCATCTCTACTACGAACAGCCGCCCGCCAATTACGAGACCGCCCGGCCCACCATCCCGGTCGACCAACTCGCTTCCGGCATCTTCTCGGCTCACTACATCAATACCGTCAGTCCTTCGTTCCTTGATGAAGTCGCGGACGGCCAGCATTCGTTCGTACCCGCTGCCGTGCGCCAGGAAATCTGGAACAAGCGGGAAGCCGGCTGCGCCGTCGGCATTCTCAATGCCCCAGACTCAAGCTACCATCCAGCCACCGACATCTGCCTGCCACTGAAGTACACGGCGGACAGTTTCGAGGAAGGCAAACGCGCGGCCAAAACCGCGCTGCAGGAACGCCTTGGACTGGATGTCGATCCGGACGCTCCCATCCTTTTCTGGCCATCGCGGCTCGATCCCCTTCAAAAGGGGCCCCAGCTGCTCACCCAGATCCTCTACCGGGCATTGTCGGACTACTGGGGCGACGGACTGCAGGTCGTTCTCGTGGCCAACGGAGAATTCCAGAAGCACTTCCACGACATCGTGCGACGCCATGAACTGCACCGCCGCGTCGCAGTCTGCAATTTCCACGAATCCCTCAGCCGCCTCGGCTACGCAGCGTCGGATTTTGTCCTCATGCCGTCGTCCTTCGAGCCTTGCGGACTCCCCCAGATGATCGCTCCCATCTACGGCAGTCTCACCATCGCCCACAACACAGGCGGCCTCAAGGACACGGTCTTCCACCTCAATCACGACGGTTCCTCGGGCAATGGCTTCGTCTTCGATGTCTTCGACGCCACCGGCCTCCGCTGGGCGGTCGACGAAGCCATGAAGTTCTTCCGCCAGCCCGCCGCCGCCCGGGCACGCACCATCCGGCGCGTCATGACGGAATCGGTCGCACAGTTCAATCATGCCGCCACCGCCCGGCATTACTTCGACATCTACGAAGCCATGCTGCACCGTCCGCTCCTTGTTCCGGATGCCCCGGAGGCAGCCATTCCATCACCGAGCCGCCGTCCGGACCGCGGAGCCAAAAATCCACGCCGCGGCAAGACGACCGCCCTGCGGCGCTGATTCCGCTGAACCCTGCCCGAGCGATTCCACAGCCTGCCAGAAACCCAGAGATTCCCATGCCGGCCACCCGAGAACGCATACAGCCCGCCCCTCCGGTTCCGCGGCCACGCAAGGCAAAGCAACGGAACGCTCCCGCCACGCCGACGGCCACGGCAGCCCCTGCCCTTCCGGACCTGCAGCGCGATCCATGGCTGCGGGATTTCGTGCCTGACCTCCAGCGCCGTGCCCAGCACTGCGCGGGCCTGCGCTCCCGGCTCGTTCCGGCAGGCCAATCCCTGCGCGAGTTCGCCTCGGGTCACCTGCATTACGGTCTGCACCGCACCGCCGATGGCTGGGTCTTCCGCGAATGGGCTCCGCATGCCACTGCCTTGTATCTGATCGGCGACCACTCGAACTGGCAGGAATCCGCAGACTGCGCGGCCACCCGGATCAATGATCATGGAGACTGGGAACTCTACCTTCCCGCCGACCGTCTTCAGCACGGCCGGCACTACCGGCTTTCCCTGCACTGGCAGGATGGGAGGGGCGACCGCATTCCGGCATGGTGCCGCCGTGTG
>CAZSDE010000284.1:0-5264 GCA_964605435.1 uncultured Akkermansia sp. | reverse complement strand
GATCTGTGTGCCGATCGCGTCGGGAACGACCACGTGGCGGATGCCTCCCTTGCGCACGAGGGCCCGGCTGCTGCGGCCACCGCCGATGAATTCGATGATCCAGACGCCGCGCTTCCCCTTGAGTTCCGGGAACGGAAAGGTGCGCCGTGTGCGGAGAATGGGGGCATCGGCTGATTCATGAATCTGCTCGCTGTTGGCGGTGAGGCCGTCGAGATTCAGGTCGGTATTCACCTGTGCGCCGGTCGTGCGGTGCACGTTCTCGGTATTGATCTCGTAGACCTTCACGAGCAACTTCGGGACGTTCTTGAGATGCACATCGATGGCCACTTCGTCGGCAGCATCCCAGCCGCGCCGCGCCGCCGGATCGAAGTCGAGGTCCACGCGGTCCTTGAGGGCCTGATACGCCTGGGGATTGAGCAGTGACACCCAGCGGGCGGCATCCGGAGCACCCGACAGCAGCTTGGCCTCCGCATGCAAGGCCGCCAGCCATCCGGATTCCAGATACGGCGCCCATTTTTCCGTGCTATCCGCCTTGGCGAGGAGGCCCAGCAGCACGCTGCGCACCAGCATTTCATCATTGTTCACCGGAGGACAGGCAGTCAGGGAGCCGAAGTCCGCATTGAGATCCACAGGCTGACGGAACGCTTCGGAGTCGCGGAATTCCGGCCGCACATAACCCACGGGCCTTGGCAGCTGCAGGTAGGCCAGCAGGCGTGCTTCGCTCACCTTCCCCTGCTGCTGATCATGAATCAGACGGTGATAGAGTACGTGCGCCTTGAGGGAATTGAAGGACGGAGCGAGCTTCGCCGTGAAGGCTTCAAGGCGGTCCAGCCACGCCTCGCGGACCTCGGCACTGCGCACCGCATCTTCGCCGAAGGCCGGACGGAGCCGCACCGCCCACGCATTCACGAAATTCGTGTTCTGCAGCAGCGCCGGCCTGAGCCGCAGCAGTTCCTCGAGCTGCGCCAGTGTGAGCTTCCCATGAATCGGAAACTCGCCGAAGCCGCCGGATTCCCTGGTTCCAAGGTCTTCGTGAATGATGCCCGGCAGGCCCGCAAAGTCGGGACGGTGAATCCGGCTGAGCAGGTCGCGCCGCCGTGCGGTCGTGAGTTCGGTACCGCCTTCGCGGAGGAGTGTGACGAGTCCGTGCGGAGTGAAATTTCCCAGCGCATCGGTATTCGCGAGAGCATCCGCCTGGAAGGCTGCCCGGGACACGAGAGCGGGATCCAGTCTGGTGGCAAGATCGGGACGGGCATCGGGCGTGATGCGCTGATGGTTGAAGCTGATCCCCAGCTTGCCGCGCAGGTACGCGAGACTCGCCGCGGGATCGGTTCCGTAATCCAGCAGGGCCTGCCGGTTCCGGATTTCCTCGCGCCGCCCATTGCCTCCCTGAAACCGGTCTTCCCATTCCTTGAGGAGCGTCATCAGTTCCGCCCGTTTACCCTCATGCTGGAGATGCAGCGCATGGAAATAGTAGAAATCATCGGTTCCCGGAATGAGTTCCCGCAGCACCGCCGCCCGGTCATCCGCGAGCGCAAACCGTTCCAGAAATCCAGTATCGGCGGCGGACACCACGGACACACCCGCCAGCAGCAGGGGGACAAGAAAGATAGAGAGCGGCTTCATGAGAAAGTATCGGTGAGTGGTTTCAGAAATGGCCTTCCGGCTTCCGGGGAGGGCGGACGCAGAATCCCCCGGCATCACGCACGAACACACGGATTCCTGGAATGAGCTGCTGGAAAACGGAAGGCCGGGAGCATCAGCGGGCACCCACATCGAAGCAGAGCACTTTGTCCTGCGTCCGGATATAGAGCTTGCCATCATCAACCACCGGATGCGGCCACGAAGGACCATCCTCGTCCGGCAGCCGGAAATGACCCCGTTCACGGTAGGCCTCAGGGGTCGCATCAATCAAAGCCATCACGCCATTCTGATACCGGAAATAGAGTCGACCGTCGGCCATGGTTACGGCAGCGGATTCCTTGCCCTCCGGATGGCGCTCGCCTCCCCACTTCACTTTGCCCGTGGCCGCCTCGAGGCAGATCGGGAATCCATTGTTGTGTCCCGTCCCGGCGTAGATGTGACCGTCATGGAGGATCATGCCGCCGTGGTGGTTCTGAAAGGTGCGCGACTCAAGGAAATACACTTCCGTGGCCTTCAGTCCCTTGCCGTCGCGGGAAATCCTGAGCAGCGCGGCTCCGGCCCCGTAGCCTGTCGACACAAACACATGATCGTCCCACACAAGAGGGGTCGGGATGTTCGCGGTGCCATTGTTCACCCGGCCGTAATGCCAGAGCACTCTGCCGTCTTCGGGATCGACCCCAACCACGGCGCGGCCGGTCAGCTGAACGTAATGCCGCCAGCCGGCTGCCTTGCTGATGACCACGCTGGAATAGGCAGCGCCATCCTGGCCCTGACTGCCGAGCATGGGCGGCTTGCTCTGCCAGAGCGTGCGTCCGGTCTTCTGATCAAGGGCCACCAGCAGCGCCTGCGGACCACCGGGCGTCACAACGAGCCGCTCGCCATCCGCCAGCGGCGATTCGCTCCAGCCCCAGCCCGACATCATCTTCCCGCCGAATTCCTTCTCGAGATTCCGCTGCCAGAGCTTGCGGCCGGTGGCCGCCTCGGCAGCCGTGAGATTCCCTGTCCGGTCGAGCACGAAAACCATTCCGTTGGCCACCGTGGGCGTCCCATTCGGTTCCTCGCCACCCTCACAGGTCGGCAGCGACCAGAGCTGCTGGCCTGTGCGCACATCAAGCGACGTCAACTGCGTTCCCTCGCGGCCCTCGGCCTGACGCCGGCTCCCGGTCACATAGAGCTTTCCATCGGCAATGGCGACCGATGACATGCCCTTGCCTAGACCTTCCGAGGTCCATGCGAGCGGCGGCCCCTTGCCGATCCACTCCGCAAGCAGTCCCTTCGATTCGGAAATTCCCGTCCGGGATGCGCCCCGCCACGTCGGCCAGTCCGCCCACGCACTTCCCGTTCCGATGGCGAGCAGCAGAGTCAGCAGAGTTTTCATGATGGCAGACTACCGTACTTCCGCTCTGGAGGCGAGCACGCAGATGTGTTTCCGCGAGGAGGAACGGCGGGGCGGCAGCTTGCCCTATTTCGCCGGAGCGTTCACCGCAGAAGGTTCCGCAAAGAGCGGCAGCGACTTCTGCACGGATTTTGTCACTCCCCAGGCCAGAGGAATCGCCACGGCCAGCCAGATGCACAGAGTCTTCATGATGTCAGGATTTCAGGTGATGCTTCGGATCGACCGGCCGCACGAGGAGATTGGCCACAAGGCCGATGCCGAGGAGCACACACATGAGATAAAAGGTTCCGTTGTACGCTTCAGCCTTCGGTACTCCGGCCGCGACCCGGCGGTCGAACAATCCATTGATCAGCGAGGGCCCGATGACCGCAGCCATGCTCCACGCCGTGATGAGCCGACCATGGATCGCCCCCACCTGATAGGTTCCGAACAGATCCCTCAGGTACGCTGGAATGGTCGCAAAACCGGCTCCGTACATGCTGATGATAACGGCGGTGCAGGCGACGAAGAGAACGCGGTTCCCGGTATGCTGCGTCCACGGCAGCAGCGCATAGAGGGCGGCTCCCAGCACGAAGTAGATGCAGTAAACGGCTTTGCGGCCCGTGAAATCGGAGACCGATGACCACACGAAGCGCCCGCCCATATTGAAGATGCTGAGCAAGCCCGTGAAGCCGGCACCCACCACCGCGGAGACCCCGAACATGTTCTGCAGCATGTCGCTCGCCAGCCCGAGAATCCCGATGCCGGCACTCACATTCATGCAGAGCACCACCCAGAGCAGCCAGAACTGCGGTGTCTTCCATGCCGTATCAACGGCCACACTCGCAGTCGTCACCAGCTTCGATCCACCTGCCGCCGGTTCCCATCCCTCGGGACGCCATCCAGCCGCAGGCACCCGTACCAGCACCGCTCCCAGCACCATGAAACCGGAATAAATGGCCGCCATCGTCACGAGGGTTGCGAATGCTCCAGTGCCTCCCCCGGCCGCGTAATGCTTCATCAGTTCCTGCGCGAGGGGCGAACCAATGAGGGCCCCGCCGCCAAACCCCATGATGGCCATTCCTGTCGCCATGCCGGGTCGGTCCGGGAACCATTTCACGAGCGTGCTAACCGGTGCAATGTAGCCCAGCCCCAGCCCGATTCCTCCCAGTACCCCGTAGCCACCCAGCAGCAGCGGAAGCGACTTCAACTTCACGGCAAGCGCCGCAAGGACCAGACCTCCACAGAAGCAGAGCCACGAGGCCAGCATGGTCTTGCGCGGCCCGCTCCGTTCCACCCATTTCCCGAAAACCGCTGCACTCAGGCCCAGCATCACCAGCGCGATGGAATACGCCACCTGCACCTGCGACACCGTAGCACCCAGTTCAGCCGCCAGCGGTTTGTTGAAGACACTGAAGGCATACACCTGCCCAATGCACATGTGCACCGCAATGGCGGCCGGCGGAACCAGCCAGCGGTTGAATCCGGATCCGGCTTCCGTTGCCGCCCGGTCGAGCCATGAAATTGAAGATGTCGCCATGGAATAAAGGCGCGCATCTTGCGGGTCCCGGCCGCCGCTGTCAGCAGAAAAACGAGAACGGATGTACGGCGTTCAGGACAACGCAAACTCCTGCCCCACACCGGCCTCCCGCGCCTTGCGGTATACAAGATCTCCCAGCGCAATGTCGCAGATCGCCATCCCGATCGGGATCGCGACGATGCGCTGCATGGGGTCGTCCCGCCCGCTCCGTTCTCCCGACACAATCTCTCCGATCGTTGCGTAGACGGGCGGAATTCCGCCGGGAAACTCCGGAGTTTCCTCGCCGCGGTCATTGCGACGGCCCACCGAAATCTTCTGGAAGTACTCCGCCAGCGGGATGTCATCGACAATGAACCGGTCGGCCTGAATCACCGTGCTGACAGCCGCGGTCCGCAGTCCCGTGAGCCAGGCGCAATCCATGACCGCCAGCGGCAGGCCCGTTGTCCACATCGTTGCAGACCTGAATGCCCGTCACGTTCGGCAGTCCGCGCTGCGGATTCCTGGGAACGCCCGCCACCCATTTCAGTCGGCAGACTCCTGCTGTGCGCAGATACGCAGGCATCGCGTGAATGAAGTTGTCAGGATCCGTGCCGGTGGGATGGACCCCGATCTTGGGATGCATTTCATAGGTCCCGGCCGCATGCTCCCGCATGGGCCATGCGGACAGCTTCCAGCACCTCATGGTGCGTTACGCCAGTGGCGGCA
>CAZSDE010000283.1:0-5273 GCA_964605435.1 uncultured Akkermansia sp. | reverse complement strand
CCACGACGACAGCGCGCACCAGATCCCGGAACAGCTTGGGCACCTTGGCCCGCCAGGAAAGACTGCCATCGGGACCCAGCAGTCCCGCCTTCCCGAAAATCACGTCGTTCACAATCCGGAGCAGCCCCGTCAGCAGAAAGGTCCAGAATACCGTCTGCGCAAGGCGGCTGGCCACATGCTCCGCCGGAAGCTGCAGGACCATGCGTGTGAAAATCACAAGGGCGAGGCCCGGCACCACGAAGTTCCGGAAGGTCCGCAGGACGCGCGCATAGACGCTCCCGCGCCGCTCCACCACCGTGATCCATTCATTGAGAATCAGCAGCAGGAGCGGAAATCCCACCGCCAGCCAGAGCGCAGGCTTCAGGATCGGCAGCGGCTGATCAAAGAGAAAGTTCATGGTCGCCAGGAAACAGTCGTCCGCTCAGCTGATCACATTCCATGCCTCGAGGGCCGCCTTGCCCTCGACCTCAACCCGGCGCGGTCCGCTGAACTGGAACTGATCGCCCAGCCGTTCCCGCATGGGAGCCGTCACCAGAATGGCGTCGCCCTTGTGACCGAACGCCAGCTTCCGGGCAATGTTCACGGTGTCCCCCCAGAGATCGTAGAGGAATTTGCGCCGCCCCACCACTCCACCGACCACCGGACCGGAATTGACCCCCACCGTGAGCTGCAGCTCGGTGTGATGCTCCCGGTTGAAGACAGCGACCGCATGGGTCATTTCCTGGCCGAACTGCACAATGCGCCGCGCGTGGTCGGGCCGGTTCACAGACAGACCGCAGACGGCCAGATACGACCCGCCAATTGTCCGGACTTTCTCGATGCCGAGTTTCTCGGCGCTTTCATCGAAAGCGGAAATGAGGTCGCCGAGCAGCGACAGCGACTTCGATTCCCCGACCTTGGCGCTGAGATCCTCGAGACCCTCCACATCGCTGAAGAGGACAGAGACATCCGCAAACTGGCGGCTGGCCTTTTCATCGCCTTCCTGACGCTGCGCAATTGCCGAAGCCGGCAGAATATTGAGGAGCAGTTCCTGATTCTCGCGGACCTGTTCCTCGAGCTTCTCCTTCTGCCGCCGGATGCTGTCGGCCATCTCGTTGAAGACTCGGCCAAGATCCCCGAACTCATCGCGCGACTTCAGATTCACCTTCACATCGGTCTCGCCAGCCCCAAGGCGCTTGGCCCCCTTCGTGAGCATGCGCAGCGGCCGCGTCAGCAGATTCGCAAACATCAGAGCGAGCAGACTCACCCCCAGCCCCATGGCGCTGGCCACCGTAACCACCCTCCGCCCAAGTTCATGCACGGGTGCCTGTGCCTCGGCCACGTCCATCTCGGCAATCACCGCCCAGCGCAGCGAGTTCATTTCCAACGGCCCATAGGCACTCACGACCGGCTGCCCGCGGTAATCCTCGGTCTGCATGATCCCGCTCTTTCCCTTGAGAGCCTCGACCACAGGCGGCGTGTCCACCAGAAGCGAACACAGCACATTCCCCTCGCGCTCAATCTGATTCACCATCGCCGGACTCCGCCCGGCATCGCGCAGCAGCTTGACGAATCCCTCGGGATTCTCCTTCATGAAACGCGATCGGCTCCGCATCGTCCGGTCGGGACCCACCAGATACGTCTCGCCAGTTTCGCCCAGTCCTTCCTCCCGCCATTGGTAATTACCAGTCACGATCGCATTGAATTCATCGATCGGAAACTGCAGCACCAGAATTCCCGTCATCTGAGCACCGTCAAAAACCGGACTCATCGCAAATCCCATGGGCAATCCGTGATTCGGACGGTATGGCTCGAAATCAGCCAGCTTGAAGCTATCGCGGTCGCGCGCGGTCCGCATGATGCGGACGGCCGCCCCGAGTTTGGTATCGGCATACGGCCCATTCTCCAGATTAGTCCCCAGTTCGGTCGTCTTCTGGTAGGTGTAGACGATATCGAGCGACTTCGCATCGACCAGCATGATGTCCGCAAAGCCAAAGACCCGCACGAACCGCTCAAAGAGCTTCTGGGCCTTCGCATGCGCGGCCCCGTAGCCGCTCGCATCTCCCGCGGCGGTCTCCATCTTCGCCTTCTCCCCGTACGGATGCAGGTTGGCGGCAATGTAGTGGTACTGCACGTACTGCTCGGCAGATCCCGTCGGCAGGTACTGCTCAAGAACAGGCTGACCATCCACGTTCTTCGCCAGTTCCGGCAGAAATTCCTTCGTGTAGAAATCCTTGAGTTTCCCCTGTTCCTCTGCAGTCAGACTCTTCCCGGCCAACTCCTCCCAGGCCACCCGGAACGCCCGTGTGCCTTCGATCACCGCCGTGCTGTCGGACATCGAAATCACCTGATCGCGCGCCGCCTCCAGCCGCGCCCGCAGGGCCGTCGTCTTCGCCACCCGCAGGCCGCTCAGCTGATTGCGCACACACGAAATAAGTGCATCCCGACCGCTCCGGTAACTCATCCACGCTATCACCCCGATCGAACTCAGACTCACCGCCAGCAGCAGCAGGATCATCTTCGATTGTATACTGAGTCGCCCTAGTCCTAGCATAAATGAGTGATGGTTCGGTCAGGGTCATGAGAAGCGCCCTGACCGCTTCCGGGTCAAGTGTTTTTCCCTGCTGATTCAAGGGATGCCACGGCCGTCTCCGGTCTCGGCACGGAAGACGCGCCAGCATTCGAGAAATCCATCGGCGAAATCCTCGGGCCGTACTGCGGTCCAGGCATCGATCTCGCAAGGCGACATCCACATGCCGCTCTCGATCTCGGCGGGCGGCCACCGCAGGGGTCCATCCCAGCGGGTCAGATAGAGTTCCACGAATTCCATGCCGGTTCCTGGACCGGCGGGCACGGCCCCAGCCAACCGCAACTTCCCGGGCTCGGTGCGGATGCCCAGTTCTTCCTCCAGTTCGCGCACCGCGCACGGCAGATACGCCTCCCCGGCATCAAGGTGCCCCGCCGCACTGCTGTCCCATTTCCCGGGCATCTTGTCCTTCAGATGACTCCGCTTCTGCAGAAAGATCTCACCGCGCACGTTCTCCACAAAAATATGCACAGCCCGGTGCCTCCAGCCACGCGCATGAACCTCAGCCCGAGTCGCCTGACCAGTCACCTGGTTCTCACCGTCGACCACATCGAACATTTCATCGTCCCGCTGCGCCTCGGCCACTTCCCCGCCCTGCCACGCCTGCACCAACGCCACCCATTGCCCCACCGCCAGTTCCTGACCCCGCGCCGTTTCGGAAATGCCAGCCCGGCCGGCAATCTCACCCCAGTCACCCCCCGGACCCGGCGGCAGCAGATTCCGCAGCATCTTGCGCCGCTGCGAAAAACCAGCCCGCAGCAGCCGATCCATGACCACACCATCAAACGCAGGCATCCCCGCCCGATCCCGCGGCCGGAGCACCACCACCCCGCTGTCCACCTTCGGCCGCGGCACAAAAATATCCGGCGGAAGCTTCCGCGCCATCTCCGCTTCCCACCACAGCTGCGTCCGCACACTCAGCAATCCATAATCGGACGTCCCCGGAGCCGCACAGAGACGGTCACACACTTCCTTCTGCAGCGTGAAAACCGCCCGCTGCACCGGACTCGGATTCTCCAGCCACCGCCGCACAATCTCAGTCCCCACCGAATACGGCAAAGCCCCGATCACCTTGAGCGGCTGCCTCCGGAAAAACGGCCGCAGATCAAATTCCAGCGCGTCCCCATGCACCACTTCCACTCCCTCCCTCGCCCCATACCGCCCCCGCACCACCTGCACCAGCTCGTCATCCTTCTCCAGCAGCAGCAACCGACGCGCCCGCTCCACCAGATGCCGCGTCAAGGCCCCCATCCCCGGCCCAATCTCCACCACCATGTCCCCCTCCTCAATCCCCAGACACCCCACAATCCACTCCGCCACCCCAGCGTCCGTCATGAAATTCTGCCCCATCCCCTTCGCTGGCTCAATCCCCCGCTCCCCAAGCTCCCTCCTCTGCCGCCGCTGATCCTCAGTTCGATATCGGTTCGCTTTCCTCATACTCCTCCCCAATACCCAATCCCCACCAGCCACGGCAACCGCTCATTGAATGCCATCCCGAGTCCGCCAGACCGTCAATTTCGGTTCAAATAATCTCCATTTGACTAGTAGAGATTAAAAAGGTAGGATCTACTGGCTCACACAGCCGGATTGCCCACCATGAACCGCCGGAACTTCCTCTCGCTCTCAACCGCCGCTGCCCTGCTGCCTGCCTGCGGGAAGGCCCGGAAGAATCCGCATGCAGCCCTGCGGCTCGGACATTTTCCGAACATCACGCACATTCAGGGACTGGTGGCGCATCAGCTGAGCCGGCTCGGCAAGGGCTGGTTTGAGCCGAGAATCGGAGTACCGGTGGAATGGTTCACCTTCAATGCCGGGCCGTCGGCCACGGAAGCGATTCTCGGCGGTGGACTCGACGCGGCCTATCTTGGGCCGAGTCCGATTCTCAATGCCTACGCCCGCTCGAAGGGGACCGATCTGCGGATTCTCGCGGGGGCGGCCACGGGCGGCAGTTCCATTGTGCTGCGCCGTGGGGTCACGATCGCGGCGGCGGCCGACTTCCGGGGCCGGAAGATCGCGACGCCCCAGCTCGGCAATACCCAGGATGTGCAGTTGCGGGCCCTGCTCACGGAAGCGGGGCTGAAAATCACGCAGGCCGGAGGCGATGCCACCATTCTGCCGACGCAGAATGCCGACCTGCTGGCGATGTTCCAGCAGGGTTCCCTCGACGCCGCGTGGGCCCCGGAACCCTACGCGAGCATTCTCGAGCTGGAAGCCGGAGCCACCAATTGGCTCAAGGACACAGCCACCAATGTCACCCTGCTGGCCAGCAGCGCCAACCTCCTCAAGGACCGCCCGGAACTGGCCGCCAGACTCGCCGCCGCGCACCGCGAACTGACGGAATGGATCCTTGCCAATCCGGAGGAAGCGCGCCGCCTCATGGTGGCCGAACTCACGGCCCTGACCACCCGGGAACCGAAGGCTGCCGTACTCGACCTCGCGATTCCACGCGTCATCCTCTCGAACGAGGTCTCGCGCCAGTCGCTCGAAACCATGGTCGCTCAGGCCAAAGCCGCCGGATTCCTCCGCGAATTCCCGCCCATCGAGCCTCTCCTCCCTTCCCTGCCCCCTGCCACTCCATGACCCTGAGCGCAGAACTTGCCCCGGCCCCGCCCGCAAAACTGGTCATCGATGGCGTGAGCCGGACCTTTCACGGCCGCAGCGGCCCGGTGCACGCACTCGATCATGTCAGCCTTTCGGTGAACGAAGG
>CAZSDE010000282.1:2234-5288 GCA_964605435.1 uncultured Akkermansia sp. | reverse complement strand
GTCCGACTGAGGCTCGACCGCGTGATCGAGGACCATGTGCATGATTTCGATTTCCGCGGCATCACGGGCCGTGACGGGCGTCCGCTTCTCCACAGCAAGGCTTACTACACGGTCAACGAAATCCCCGGGGCCGACCGCTGAGTTTTTTCAGAACGGAACCGGGAAGGTCGCGATGTGTCCGGAGTTCTTCAGGAACTCAATGGCTTCCACCACGATGATCGAGAAGAGGAACCAGACGACTTCGTTGAGGGAGCGGAGGAAGAGGCGGCTGTCGACGGCCAGCAGGACGGGAGGGTCGCTGCTGCTGAGGCGGGGCCAGAGTCTGGGGGTGCTCTGGCAGTATTGTTCGAAGGACGAACCAAAAATGGAATGCAGGCGTTGTTCCTCGCTGCCGATCACAAAGTGATAGTAAATGAGGAATAGCGAGGCGGCGATGAGTCCGCCGCTCAGGCTCTGGGCTGCGAAGCACACACCGACGAGGCCGAGCAGAGAGAAGAAGTAGAGAGGATTCCGGCAGAGGGCGTACGGCCCGCCCGTGCAGAGTTCCCGGTTCTTCCGTCCGTTGATGAAGACCGCGCACCACACCCGGCCGAGGGCCGCCACGAAAATCATGCCGAAACCGATCAGCTCGAGAATCTCCGAGGCTAGTTCCGCGAAATGCACCGGACGGCTGAAGACCAGATAGCTCACGAGGACTGCCCCGAGCAGGGCGGAGACCGGTTTGCGCAGTCGTTCCGAGATGCTGACCGAGCGGGAGGATTTCATGGAGGGATGGTAGAGATGGCGGATTTGCCCAAGTGGCTGAGCTTTGCGAAAGAATCGTAGGGCTGACGATCAGCAATCGGGAAACGACCGCATGGCGAGTCCGAGCCGGATGAGCGCGGCTGGGGAGCAGCGCAGAGCGGTGGACCGACAGAGCGTCTGGTGAGACGAATGAGGATTGTGCTTGTCAAGCATCATGAAGTGAATCACCGCAGAGAGCGAGACGGGGTATCAATTGAATGACAGCCGTGCATTTCCGTGGCCATGGCTGCGCAGAGAGGATGCGCTTCCATGTTGTCAGTTGCGGCTGGGACGGCTGCCTGCGGAGGTTGGGGCAGAGCGTCCGCGGGGCGCAGCAGAAATTCACCTCCGGAACAGATGAGCCGCACCGGACGGGAATGTCTTATTCATGGGGGGATGCCCAAGACCGGGACGACCTCGATTCAGTCGAGTCTGTGCCGTGGCCTCCATGATGAGCGGTTCCGGTTGCTGACACTTGATTCCTTCCTTGGGAATCTTCTGATCGGCTCGGCATTCAGCGGTGATTATGGCGTGGGGTCGCGTTTCATCTCCCAAATGGTGACCGAGGACATGGCGGCCAGGCTTCCGCCGGAGTCACGCCATTACCTTGACCGGGCACTGGCGGCTGCGGGCCGGCGTGGCTGCACGCCGATTCTGTCGGCCGAGACCATCTCGTATTTTTCGGAGGCGGCTCTGGAGAGGCTGCGGGATTTTGTGGTGGAGAGGAACTGGCAGCCGCGGGTGGTGATGTACGTGCGGTCGCCGCTGGATTTTCTGGAGAGCCGGTTTCAGCAGCGGCTGAAGGCAGGGATAATGGTGAGAGGGGCTCCGACACGAATGGCGGACTACCTTGAGTTTTCGGTCCGTCTTGGCTATGGCCGGCCGCTGCGTGGGGTGGATCAGGTGTTCGGGCGCGAGCACGTGGCGATGTTTGCTTATGATCCGGCGGGGTTTCCCGGGCGCTGTGTGGTGCGGCATTTCTGCGGAATTGCGGGCATTCCCGGGGAGAGCGTGAGGGTGATCCGGGAGAATGATTCCGTGAGTCTGGATGCTGTGAGGTTTCTGCATGCGCTGAGCGTGGCTGGCCGGCGGGGATTCAGGAAGCGGGTGGATCGGGTGCATCGGGCGGTGCTGGTGCGGCGGCTGCAGGAGGAACTTCCCGGGGAGAAGCTCCGTTTTCGCGAGGACGTGGCTCGGCGTTATGCCGAAGCCATCCGGGAGGATCTGGCATGGGTGGAGGCACGGCTGGGGTGCGAGGTGCCCCTTTCGCGGAGCAGCCGGGATGGAGATGGCGGGGTGCGCTGTGAAGAAGATCTGATGGATTTCCAGCAGGAATCCCTTGAGTGGCTCGCGGCGGCTTCCGGGCGGCGGGTCGTGAAGCGCGGGCAGGGTGCGGAGACCGTCCGGGCGGTAGCGGAGCAATTGCAATCGATGCGCATGCTGGTTTCGCCCCCCCAGCTCATGCGGGAATGCCTTGGAAGGGGCGGGGAACTCTGGTGGCGTGCCCGGCAGAGGGCGAGGAATCTGCGGTAGAAGTGCCCGGTACAGGCTGCGTGCGATGCCGATGGGGAGGCACCTGATGGTGCACGGTGCGGGACTGCGGTGTCCGCATGCTCAGTGAATTCTTGGGGCTGCCAGTTCGATTTCCAGAAAGCGCCGTGGTGAATTGCGTGCGCCGAGCAGGAGACCGGAGGATTCGCCGAGCGACGCCGCGAGGGTTGCGGGAACGACCGCGGGAAGAGCCGCCAGCAGCAGCCGGAGACCGCGCGGTTGCCGGGTGAGCCGTTTGGCCATGCGCCACCATTGCAGAAGCGGCACGAGAGAGACGGCGGCGGCGGCGCGGGCGATCCGGTGCGGCGGATTCCATGAATGCTGCTGCATGCGGCTGGCAGCGAGCAGCCGTCCATGATGGAAGCCGGCCATCATCATGTCGGTACTGCTGGCGAATGCCAGGTGTCCGAGCACGGCATCGGCAACGACGCGCAGGGGCATGCCATCGCGGTGCATGCGTTCGAGGATGTTGAAATCGACCCCTGCGGATGCCGTGATCCACTCATGGTTGGATAAGAGGAATCTGCGGGGGTAGGTCACGCAGCTCCCGGCTGGGAAGGTTTCCGTGGGTCCGTGGTATGGGTGCAGATGGTAACCGTAGTCGGCGAAGAGGGCGGCCCTTGTCCACCATGAGTCTGTGCTGGCATTGGTGCATGTCGATCCCAGCGCGCCGCATGGGGCTGAGCGGATGGCCTGCAGCATGACAGACGCCCAGTGCGC
>CAZSDE010000282.1:0-2224 GCA_964605435.1 uncultured Akkermansia sp. | reverse complement strand
GACCCATGGAGCGAGTGCTGCGCTGGCCCCTGCGAGCCGTGCTTGCATCCATGAAGGCGCTGCAGGGCAGGCAAGACGGTGGGAGGAAATCCCGGTCGGCATGCTCAGGCGATCCGGTCCGGACGTGGCTAGATCGACGACGATGAGTTCCAGTTGGCTGGGGTCGCCGGTCTGTTTTCCGAGGGCATCAAGCAGCCGGGATATGCCTGCTGTGTTTTCCGAGGTGACGACGACGATGGAGAGCAGGGGATTCTGATTCACGGTCGTGGTGGTCCCGGGATTTCAGGGAAGGAGAAGCGCACGTTCATGGGGGCCGACGAAGCGGTCGCGGCGGACTTCGAGATCGCTGTATACCCGTGTGGCGTCTGCTGCTCCGAAGCAGGAACCCGATGCTTCACCGATGGCGTGGGTCAGGGCGATGAGGGTGGCGGTCGCGAGGTTGGCCGCGACTTGGGGTAATGTGCCGTCGGTGAGCCGATTCCATGAAGTAGCGATCCTGCGGGCGGCCACGGCAGGAAAGCCGACTGCGCGGAGCAGGGTGTGCCCGCGGCTGCCACGGCGCGCGCTGAGCCAGTCTCCCGCGAGGATACCGCCGTAGAAGGCCATGCGCAGAGCGGGCCAGAGACGTCCCATGTACAGGTGAGGAATTTCGGCTCCGCGTGCCAGCAGGAGCTGGCTGCCCGGGAAAGTGCGGAGGAGGGCCTCGTGGAGGCTCGTTTCCATTTCCAGCTCCCATGCTTCCGTGACAACCTGCCGCAGCTGGCTGGTGCGGTAGGCGGTATTGTGCCATGGCAGATGTGGCACTGCCACCGCCTTGTGCTGACCGGGCACGGGGATGGATCCGGCTGTGAAGAAGGCGTACTGAAGCCTGCTGACCGCGGTCTGCGGTGCCGGGTTGAGCAGACAAGGCGAGACGGCCACGGCATCCCTGCAATCATTGAACACACTGATCAGGCCGGCGGCCCAGTCAGGACGCAGAAAGGTATGGTCTTCGATGTAGACGACGAGGTCGCCATGGGCATGCGCCGTGCAGGCGAGACGGAGGAGTGGCATGTTTCCGGTATCGCCGGAGAAGAGTTGCCATGCCCCGATTCGTTTGTCCCTGCGGAGCCAGTCGGCGGCTTCTGCAAGGAGAGCGTCCGATTCCGAGGCCAGCAGCAGTTCTGTCTCGGCCGCGTGGGTCTGGGCCAGCAGTTCACTGATGGTGCGCCGCACGGACATCAGGGAGTGCGTGCCGATGAGCACGATGGCTAGCCGGATGCTGCGTCCGTCGCAGGACGTGGCCAACGGTCTGGCCGCGTGGGCGAATGCTGCCGAGAATGCGGCCTCGGGCGGGACGTCATGGTGGTTTGGACTCATGATGGCAGGGAGAGGAGGTGGCTTCAGACCTCATGTGGTGGAATTCCCGGGTTCAATTTCTCCCAGAGGAAACCGGCGGAATTGACGAGTTCCCACCATGCGAGTGCGAGGGTCATGGAGACAGCGCGCAGGAGAGGTTCGCGGCGCAGCCTTGCGAGGGTCAGTGCTGGGAGCCGGCGGTGGAAGGCGGTATCAGCGGCCATGCTGCCGCCGCGGCTCCCCGGCCGTAGCGGAAGTGCAGTCTGGTGAAAGCCGCCATGTTCTGGGGGTGGCGGTGAATGATGGTGGCTGCGGGGCAGGCGAGCATGGGGCGGCCGCTGCGGAGCCAGCGGTCGCAGAGGTCGCGGTCTTCGGACGCTGCGCGGAAGAGGGGATCGAATCCACCGATGGCGAAGTATCTGTCCCGGCTGCAGGCCATGTTGTTGCTTGGAAAGAACCGGGCGTTCCGGGGGTCGGCATTGAAATGGTCGTAGACGAGATCGATGATGAGTTGGCTGACGGAGGAACCGAGATACTGAGGGAGGCCGTTGCTGGTGCTGCCACCGGCGAGGGCATCGGGATAGGCGCTGAGAGTCTGGAGGAGTTCCGGAAGCCAGCGGGGCGCGGGGAGGCAGTCGTCATCGGTGAAGGCAAGAAATTGGCCACGGGCGGCCGCCGCACCGGCATTGCGGGCATTTCCAGGGCCTGCGTTTGGCTGATGGATGATGCGCAGAGTGGCGGGAGCGGGGAGAAATTCCTCCGGCGGCGGCATGGGCGGGGAGCTGCCGTCGTCGACCACGATGACTTCGAACTGATGCGCAGGCAGGTCCTGTGCGGCGATGGCGGCGAGGCAGGCGCGGAGGGCGGGCCTGACGAGAGGGCCGGC
>CAZSDE010000281.1:0-5297 GCA_964605435.1 uncultured Akkermansia sp. | reverse complement strand
CCCGGCCCCATGATCGGATACAACACAGGCTTGGCCTGCCCCCGGTAAACAAGCCGCGTGAAAAGCTGGCCATCGATCGTGACCGACACCGCCCCCTCCGCTTCCTGCAGCTGTGCTGCCATGCGCGGTCCCTCCGCAACAGCCACCACGGCCGCCGCCAGCATCAGAATCGTCTTCCGGATCATGACCGCAGACTGACAAGGCCTCGGCTCCACTCAAGCAGTCTTCCGCCCCGCAGGCACGGACAACTTACTTCGCCCCTTCCTCCGCCACCGGATTCTGGATGGCTTCGCGCCGCAGCTCAAGCCGCGCCAGCGCCGCCCGCTCGGACTTCAGTTCGTTGTACCGCGCAAAAAGCGACTGAAAATCCCGGCGCGCATTCGCCGCCATGTCATCAATGAGATCTTCCATGCGCTGCGCTTCCTTGCGGCTGATCGGCGTCGCCGTGGCCCCGCGCCCGGTATTCAGTTCCTCCAACTGGTCATACCGCTGCTGCTTGAGTTCACGAATCCGCTCCTGCTCAGCCGTCACCGCCTTCTTCTCGTCATCACTCTTCGCCGCCGCCAGCTTGTTCTTCAGCTCCCGGTCCTGCACATCCAGCCTCGCCAGCGATTTCTCAATGCCCTGCGTCACTTCCTTCGTAACCGCATCCGTCTGCCGCGTGGCCCGCTTGTTCTGATCATAATCCGGATTCCGGCGGATCGTCGTGTTGTTCACGCCACCCCAGCCATAGCCGTTCCAGCTGTTGCTCTCATGAAGGTACTGCTCGTACTCCTGATGCGTGTCCATGCTCAGCGCGAGATCGATGATCCCTTCAATCCGCTTCCCAATCCGGTCATCAAAGGCCGAACGGTCCTTGAAAAGGTCCGTGCGCTCGAACTTGTTCTTCGAAGTCCGCAGGGTCTCCTGCACGGTCGCCCGCTTCTGATCATAATACAGCGCCGCTTTCTCAAGCTTTTGCATGACATCCCGCTTGAGCCGAGCCACCGCGGTCTTCGATTCCTTGCTGTCCGTCACCCGCTTCAGCATCTCCTGCACATCATTGATCGCCGACTCAATGGCCGCATCCAGCTCGACAATCTGATTCACTACCGCCGTCACCCGTTCCTGGCGGGCCGCAATCTGACGGTCCAGTGCTGCCACCGCCGCAGCCTCCGCCGCATCAGCAGGAGCCGCCTGTTCTGCAGCCACCGCGTCAGCAGGAACCGGAGCCGGGGCGTCCTGGGCCATCACTCGGACCAGTCCCAGACCAGTCATCAGCGGAATCATCATCAGTGCTTTCATCGGATTTCAGTCGTTGCAGGTTCTTGTTGATCTCATGTCTGCCGGAATACCAGGGCATCCCCGACAGGGCCCTCAGCGGCCCATGATTTTGTTCCACCAGAGGTCGTAGCGTTCGTCCTGAGCAGCCTGCCGCATCTTGCGGCGCTCCATGCGTTCCTCATAGTTCGCATTCTGCCGGTCCAGCCTCGCTTCGAAATTCTCACGCGATTCCACCGGGGGCGTCAGCGAACACGACACCATCCCCAGAACACCGAAGGCCAGCAGAAGAATTCTCATAACCGACCTCACTTTCGCTTCAGACCGGGGAAGTTGTTCGTCGAGCTTTCGCTGAAGACTTGCCCATACGCCTTGGCCTCAGCCTGATCAATGACCCCATCCTTGTTGGTGTCGATCGCATCGAACAACTCGTTGAAGGTCCCCGCACGGCGCACCGCCGCCAGTCCCTCCTCAAGGGTCACAAAGCCAGCTCCATTCGCATCGAGTTTCTTGAACGTCGCCATGTCCGCCGTCGGATCAGCCGCCTTCCATTCGTCAAACGTCACCTTGCCATCCTTGTTCGCATCATAACGCTTGAAGGTCCACGATGACATGAGGGCCTCGAACTCTTCCTTGGACAGGGTCCCGTTGCCATTGGCATCGCCGATGTCAAAAGGCGTGGCTCTCGGAGTAGTGGCACAGGAAACAAGCAGGGCGGCGGCTGCCATCACGGAAATCTTGCGGAAGGTCATGGGATTGGTGCAGGTTTTGAGATTCAGGGAACAATCGCTAATGCGGCCCGCGCCCCGGAGCCAGCGGAAAGATGCGTTTCCAACCACCCGCACCCACCCCGGCTCCCACCCGCGAAGCGTTTGCTTTTCCGGAACTCACGGGGTATGCGCCCCGCACCCGCGTTCCCCACGACCCCGGAACGCCCCCACGCTTTATGCCCAAAAAAACCATTCGTGACCTCGACCTCGCCGGAAAACGCGTCCTCGTCCGCGTCGATTTCAATGTCCCCCTCGAAGAAAAAGATGGCTCCATGGTCATCACGGACGAAACCCGCATCCGCGAAACCCTCCCCACCCTCAAGGCCCTCACCGAGGCCGGAGCCAAAGTCATTCTCTGCAGCCACCTCGGCCGCCCGCAGGGCTCACGCGACCCAAAACAATCACTCGCCCCAGTCGCCCCAGCTCTCTCCGCCATGCTCGGCCAACCCGTCGCATTCGCACCCGACTGCATCGGACCGGAAACGGAAACCATGGCCGCGGCCCTCACCCCTGGCGGCGTCCTCCTTCTCGAAAACACCCGCTTCCACGCCGGCGAGGAATCCAACGATCCCGTGCTCGCCGCCGGCCTCGCCCGGCTCGCCGATGTCTTCGTGAACGATGCCTTCGGCTCTGCCCACCGAGCCCACAGCTCCACTGCCGGCGTCGCCGATCACCTCCCCGCCGTCTCCGGCCTCCTCATGGAAAAGGAACTGGCCTACCTCCACGACGAACTCGAAAACCCAGAACGCCCGTTCGTCGTCATCCTCGGCGGTGCCAAGGTCAGCGACAAGATCGCCGTCATCAACCGCCTCCTCGAAAAGGCCGATACCATCATCATCGGCGGCGGCATGGCCTACACCTTCCGCAAAATCCTTCAGGGGATCACCCTCGGAAAAAGCCTCTACAAACCAGAATGGGAACCAATCGCCCAGGCCGCCATCGACAAAGCACGGGAACGGAACGTCAAACTCCTCATCCCAGTCGACGCCGTCATCACAGACGCCTTCGACTTCGATGCCCGTAAACTCGGCAACCTCCGCACCACCGGCGTCAACGAAAATATCCCGGATGGCTGGGAAGGCGTCGACATCGGCCCGGAAAGCATCCGCCTCTTCAGCGAGGAAATCGCCCGCGCCCGCACCGTCATCTGGAACGGTCCCATGGGCGTCTTCGAAATCCCGGAAGCCGCCAAGGGCACCTTCGACATGGCCCACGCCATCGCTGCCAACACGTCCGCCAAAACCATCATCGGCGGCGGCGACAGTGTCAAAGCTGTCAAGAAAGCCGGCGTCGGCAGCAGGGTCACCTTCATCTCCACCGGCGGCGGAGCCAGCCTCGAACTCCTCGAAGGCAAACAACTCCCCGGCGTCACCTGCCTCCAGGACAAGTAATCCCACCAGGATCCCTGCCCAACCATAACCAACGACCACTCGACCATTCCCATGCGCAAACCCATCGTCGCCGCCAACTGGAAGATGCACAAAACGCCAGCGGAAACCGCCGACTTCCTCCGCGATTTCGTCGTGCTCGCCAAGGCCGCCGATGACGTCGATATCGTCATCGCCCCACCCTTCGTCAGCCTCGCCGCCGCTTCCACCGCCCTCGCCCAGCACGATGGCATCAAACTCGCCGCCCAGAACATGTTCTACGAACAAAGCGGCGCCTTCACCGGGGAAATCAGCCCGATCATGCTCCGGGAAATGCTCATCAATTACGTCATCCTCGGCCACAGCGAACGCCGCAGCATCTTCGGAGAAACCGACGATACCATCAACCGCAAGGTCCTCGCCGCCCACCAGTTCAACATCAAACCGATCCTCTGCGTCGGTGAAACCCTCGCTGAACGCGACGCCGGACGCCTCGAGGAAGTCCTCACCACCCAACTCCACGGCGGCCTCGCCGGAGTCTCAGCCGACCAGATGAATGCCACCGTGCTCGCCTACGAACCCGTCTGGGCCATCGGAACCGGCCGCACCGCTTCGTCCGAGCAGGCCCAGGAAGCCCACGCCTTCATCCGCTCAGTCCTCACCAGCCTCTACGGCCCGGAAACAGCCCGACGCACCCGCATCCAGTACGGTGGATCCGTCAAACCCGGCAACATGGCCGAACTCGCCTCCCAACCAGACGTCGACGGAGCCCTCGTGGGCGGAGCCAGCCTCGAAAGCGGCTCATTCTGGGAAATCTGCCGCGCCGCCGCGGAAGGCACCGCCCGCAAGATAACTGCCTGATATAGTTCCGTCTAATACGCGTTACGCTCTTTCCCCACGCCGCCGCCGGAATCATTTTCAGGCGGCGGCGTTTTCTGTTTGCACCAAGGGAAACGCGAGTTCACAAACCGTCTTATCGACTTCTTCTATGAGCGCGACCAGAGTCAAAACCATCACCGCCGCCATGCGCGGCAATCCAGACTGGCAGGCCGTCCTTGATCTAATCCTCAAGGAATTCAATTGCCAGACAGGCACCCTCCACAAATGGCACGACCTCCATGCCATGCTGGAACTCATCTGCCACCGCGGCATCCCCCGCGAATTGATGGATAAAATCGAACGCATCCCCATGGGCAAAGGAATCGCCGGAGCGGCCGCCGAACGCATGGAACCCGTCAGCATGTGCAACCTCCAGACGGACACTACCGGAGTCGCCCGCCCGAAAGCCAAAAAAACAAGCGTCGGCGGCAACATCGCCGTCCCCATCGACATGGGCGGCCTCCTCATGGGTACCCTCGGCATCGGTAAACTCGAACCCTACGAGTTCACCGCCGAAGAAACCAAGGACCTCCAGGCCATCGCTTCCCAGATCGCCGAACACTGGATCGGCTGAAGCCATCCACAGATCCTCCCGCCGGATCGCCGACGCCATGAACCGCCGCGGCTTCCTCTCGCTGACTTCCTCCCTCGCCGCCCACAGCACCGCGGCAGCAGAGGACACCAGCAGCATCACGTTCACAGACGAAGCTTCCCATATCCTCTTCCGCCACGGCAGGAAGCCAATCTGCCGCTACCAAGCCCAGCCAGGCCCACTCCCCACAGGCGTCGATCCCTCATTCACCCGCGGCGGCTACCTCACCGACCTCCACACCCCGCTCGGCCACCTCATCACAGACGACTTCCCGCCCGACCACCTCCACCACCACGGCGTCTGGTCCGCATGGACCAAATGCCGCTGGCAGGGACGCGACACGGATTTCTGGAACATGGGCCAGAAAAAAGGCCGCGTGGACTTCAAAGCCCACACCAAACCACAGTACAACGGCCCTGCCGCCACGCT
>CAZSDE010000280.1:0-5322 GCA_964605435.1 uncultured Akkermansia sp. | reverse complement strand
ACGACGGTCACTGTGGTGGAACCGAGGAAAGTCAGGCTTGGCGATGAAGTCATGTCGCTGACTGCGGCCACCAGGCAGGTTCTGCAGATTGACTACGCGGTCGCTCCCGCCGCCAACTGGACATACCATGGGCGGCCTTTGCGGGAGATTTACAATGAGACCTATATTCTTGCGGATTGACCCGCGTCGGCCTGCGGGTGATCGCCGTGTTGGCGGGTCATGTGTTACTCTGCGGGAGTGAACTGGAGGGAGCCTTGGCCTTTGGGGAGATTGATGCAGATGATGGCGGTTTTCCCGTCACGGCACCAGGTTCCTTCTGTGAGATGAGAGGAGGTGGGGACTTCGCGCAGGGTTTGGGGGATGCCTGCGGTGAGAGGGAGCGAGAAGGTGAAATCGGGGCAAGCGAACGGGGCTAGCCAGCGGAGTTGGCGTTCGGTTGCTGTCCATGCGGTCCGGGTGAGTTCGCGCGCAGCCCAGTAGCGGGCGATTTCGCTGAGTTTCATCCATTGGGTGCCGGGGAATCCATCGCGCAGGCGGCGGGCCACTTCCTTGAGGATGCCGAAGCCGGTTTCGAGTCCGTTCCAGTAGATACCGGTCCAGTGGCAGACCATGACGGCTGGTTCGCCGCGGGCGATGACCTCTGCGAGTCGTCCGCTTTGGCCGTCGCTGGTCAGGAAGGCATCGGCGCCGGTGGGAACCGAGCAATCCCAGCCACCGGTCCAATCGCCGGTGCAGCCGCGCACATGGACCACGCAGCGGGGGTCGTCGCTGCCGAGGCCGGAGACATTCTGAACGAGCGGGGCGACGCTATCCGTTCCGCGGTCCGAAAGATCGCGGAAGTAGTGCGGGATCTCCGTCTGGAAGACATCGCGGCAGGATTCGAAAGTGGCGCGGGCCAGTTGTGGTCGCGCATCGCCACCGAAGCCGCCCGGGGTGGTGATCCCTTCGCAGGGCAGACCGGCATTCCTGAGAATCGTGAGGGCGTAGCTCAGGTAGGCCGCGATTTCGTCGGCCGAGCGGCCACCGCACCAATTCCAGTTCTCCATGAACTTCCGGCTGACCTCCGGGTAGGGATGTCCGGTTTTGAGATCGATGACGCGGGTGTGGGTGACCATCTCTGGATGGATGTCCCAGTTGGGCATGATGCGTTCGCGTACGAGGGCGAGGCTCGCGTTGAGTTCACTGCGCGTCCAGCCCGGCAGGCCGAGATCGATGCGTCCCACGCAGGCCGGGTATGGAACAATGCTGTACTTCCCTTTCACGCCGTTCTCTGCCGACCAGTCGGCAAACTTCCTGACAAAGTCGTCCGGAATTTCATCGGGCCATTGGCGCCATGGGTACTGCTGGTATGAACCTGGGTTGGCTTCCGCGAACTGGGGTATGGCGAACTTATTGAGATTCACGAGGCAGGTGGAGTCGTCGATGATGAGACTCACCGGCACCCGTGTGCGGGGATTGAGAATGCTTACGGCAGGATCCTGAGCAGGCCGTTCTCCAGGTTCCTGGCCGAGCAATGGTTCTGCGAGGGAGGCACCCAGCGTGAGCGCGCTGGAGCGCAGGAACTGCCTGCGGCTCGCAGCGCCATGCCGCGCCTGGCTTTGGTTGGGCATCATGCGAGCACTTCCTGCACGACGCGACCGTGGACATCGGTGAGCCGGAAATCGCGTCCCTGGAAGCGGTAGGTGAGGCGCTCGTGGGGAATTCCGAGCAGATGAAGAATGGTGGCCTGGAGATCGTGGACGTGGACCTTGCCACTGGCGACCGAGAAGCCGAGGTCGTCAGTTTCACCATGACTGAAGCCCTTCTTCACGCCGCCGCCTGCGAGGAACAGGGAAAAGGCATCCGGGAAGTGGTCGCGTCCGAGTGCGCTGCCGCCAGCCGTGCGGCCTTCGCGGAAGGGAGTGCGTCCGAATTCACCGCCCCAGACGATGAGAGTATCATCCAGCAGACCGCGCTGGCGCAGGTCCCGGATGAGGGCAGCCACTGGTTTGTCCGTGCGGCGCATTTTCTCCGTGAGGCCGTCGCGGATGTCCTCGCCTGCGCCGGTGCCATGGAAGTCCCATCCCCAATCGAAGAGGTGCACAAAGCGGACGCCCTGTTCCACGAGCCGGCGTGCCAGCAGGCAATTGTTGGCGAAGCTGGAATCGCCGGGAACCGCTCCGTAATCCTCAAGCGTCTTCGCGGATTCACGGGAAATGTCCATGACTTCAGGGACACTCGCCTGCATGCGGTAGGCGAGTTCGTACTGAGCGATGCGGGTCGAGGTTTCCGGGTGACCGAAATCGGCGGCCTGCTGTTCGTTGAGGTCGCGCAGGGCGTCGAGTGTCTGCCTGCGCAGAGTCCGGTCCATGCCTGGGGGATCGCTCACGTACAGAACAGGATCGCCCTTGGAACGGCACTGCACGCCCTGGTAGACCGAGGGAATGAAACCGGTGCCCCAGCAGCTCTGGCCGCCACTGGGCTGCACGCCGCTGCTGATGAGGACGACAAAGCCAGGCAGATTCGCATTTTCGGAACCGAGACCGTAGGTGACCCATGAACCCATGGAAGGGCGACCCTGGCGTGGCGAACCAGTGAAAAGGAGCAGTTCCGCGGGAGCGTGATTGAACTGTTCCGTGAACATCGATTTGATGACGCACATTTCGCCCGCGACCGACTGGAAGTTCGGGACGGCATCGGACATCCAGATACCGCCTTCGGCGTGCTGGGTGAAGGTTCGGGGAGTTCCCATGAGCTTGGGGACTCCGCTCGTGAAGGCGAAGGTTTTGCCCTTCACGAAGGCATCCGGGGCGTCCTGACCGTTCCGCTTCACGAGTTCCGGTTTGTAATCGAAGATATCGAGGTGGGGCGGGCCGCCTGACATGTGCAGGTAGATGACCCGCTTCACGCGGCCGAAAGATGGAGCCGGTTTCGGGGCGAGGGGGTCACTGACAGCCTGGACGCGGCCGCTCAGTGCTTCCATGGCGATGGCCCCGAGGCTGAACTGCCCGGCACTGCGGAGGAAGTGGCGTCGGGTCTGATGCTGGATGCGCTGGAGATGGATATTCATGGTCGTTCAGCGTTTCATGAGAAGTTCGTCGAGATTGAGAATGACATTGGAGACGGCCGTCCATGCGGCCATGTCGGCAGCGTCGCGTCCTTCCGGCAGAGGGGTGCTCGCCAGATCCGCAGCCCGTTTCGGGTCCGCGCGCAGCGATGCGAGGGCTTCGCTGTGCAGGGCCACAAGGCGGCTGCGTTCACGTTCCGATGGATCCCGCGACAGCGCGTGCCGGAAGGCAGCCTGCACAACTTCGGCGGGTTCCTTTCCAGCGACCGCAAATCTCCGCGCCATGGCCTGCGCGGCTTCCACGAAGACCGGATCGTTGAGAGTGACGAGCGCCTGCAGCGGGGTATTCGTCTGATTGCGCCGGATCGTGCAGACTTCGCGGCTGGGGGCGTCGAAGGTGGTGAGCGATGGATACGGACTGGTGCGGCGCCATTCGGTGTAGAGGGCGCGGCGGTAGCGGTCCTCTCCGGCGCTGGTCTGCCAGTCGAGGCCACCGCCGAAGGCCGCTGAAAGTCCCATGGCTGGCCGTGGCGGTCGGACGGGAGGTCCTTCCTGCTTCTGCGAGAGCAAACCGCTGACCGCGAGGGCCTGATCGCGCACCATTTCACCGGAGAGGCGGACCCGTGGCCCGCGGGCGAGCAGGCGGTTATCCGGGTCGCGTTCCGCCATGCCGGGAGCGACCCGAGACGATTGGCGGTAGGTGGCCGAAGTGGTGAGCAGGCGCAGAAATTTCTTCACGTCCCAGCCACTCTTCACGAAATCCACAGCGAGCCAGTCGAGCAATTCCGGATGCGTGGGAAGATCGCCCTGGCTTCCGAATTCCTCGGACGTCCGCACAAGGCCGATGCCGAAGATGGCTTCCCAGAAGCGGTTCACGATGACGCGGGCCGTCAGTGGATTCTCGGGACTGACGATCCAGCGTGCGAGGGCGAGTCGGTCGCGCGGCGCACCATCCGGCAGTGGTGCAAAGACAGCGGGCACGCCCTCGCTGACTTCGTCTCCCTTGGAAAGATAATTCCCTCGGAGCTGCAGCTGGGTTTTGCGGCGTTGTCCTGCGGGAAGCTCGCGCATGACCGGAACGGTGACTGGCTGGAAGGCAGCCATTTCCTTGCGCACGGCGGCCAGTTCGTCGCGGACCGCGGCTGTTTCCGGTCCCACTTCCTTTGCGTAATGCGAGACGAGAAGCTTATGCTGCTCTTCCGTGCGCGATGCCGGCGGGACGGCAAGGACGCTGCGCAGTGCCGGCGGAATGGATGCCAGCGCTGCCGCCCGTGGATCTACGGAAGTACTGAGACGGAAGCGGCCAACCGTATGATTGGCGTGAGGCGATTGCTGTTCGATGGAAACCGTGAGGGTCGATCCCGGCGGGATCGCCACGGGTTCGTCCACGGTCAGGATCAGTTCGTGCGCCTTGCCCGGTGCACCCCCGATCGCCCATCCCTGCTGCGGCCCGCGGGAACGGCGACCCCGTTTCGGCTGAGGTGCCGCCCGCACGAGCGACTCCGCGCTGAATTCCGGCTGCTCATAATCCGCCGCCGCGTCGGTGAAGCGGATCTCGCGCTCGCCCGTCAGTGCGAAAGGAATGCTTGCCGCGGCGGGATTGTCCGACTTTTCCCAGACGGGCTTCCGCTCGCCATCGAGCACCACCATGCGGAATCCATTCAGCCGTTCCGCGGCCTCCGCCCGATTCCAGACGACGACGCGGTCGAGTGGCAGTTCGCTCCCGAGGTCCACTTCCCACCATGGATCCGGGGTATTCTCGCCGGTGTGGGCGACCGATCCCTTATTGTATTCCGGATCGTTGCGACCGTCGTTGGCGCGGGAGGCCCCGGCGTCTGCGAAGGTTGATTTCTGGGATGCCTTGCCGCGCGGGGCCACATTGGCACCTGCGCTGAAGACTTCCACTTCGGCGAGCTGCAGCAGGCGGCCCTCGCCAGGCAGTTCGATCCTGACGTAGCGTCCCATGGGAGGCTTCGCTTCCCCCGGTGGCTTGATGGCCACGCGGATTCCAGTGACCACGAAATTTCCGCCGGCATGGCCCGGACCGCCGCCAGGCAGGGATTCGTGAGGCAGAGCCTCGAGGCGCAGGGCAGCCAGCGATTCCGGAGCAGGCAGGGAAACGGTGACCGTGTCCTTCGCGGCTGGCTTGGAGACAACCACGGTGCCGTCGCTGGTCTTATCGACGGGCACGCCCGAGGCGGACTGCACCGATGTCGGCGCGGCTGGCTGCCATGGGACGGGATGCTGGAACGTTGCGGCCCATGTGGCGGCGGCCT
>CAZSDE010000279.1:0-5329 GCA_964605435.1 uncultured Akkermansia sp. | reverse complement strand
ACCGGCGAATTGGCGATTGCCTGCGTTGTGGGGGCTGTGGTGGAATGCGGTGGAGTGTCTGTTTCTCGCCATGTTTTCTGCTGTGCGGTGCTGCTGCTGCTGTTTCCGGCGGCGGGGAGGGCGGGCTATGAAGACGACACTGGGTTCACGAGTCTTGCGGCTCGGCTTGGGTCGAGTCTGCCGACGGGGTCGGGTATTTCCGTGAGCATGGTCGAAAGCGGGACGGCTTATCTGCCGCAGGCCGGCAGCGGGACCTTTGCGGGCAGTGGTGTCTTCAGCGAAAAATCCTTCACGGCGAGGAGCGGGGCTTCCGGACTGAGTCTGCATGCCGAGCGGGTGGCCTATCATTTCTGCGGCCCGTATACGGATTCCGGCTCTGGCTGGGCGACCATGAGTCCGGACATTGGCCTTGTGGATGTCTATGAATCCTCGTCGTTCATTGATAATGGCTTTCTGCGGCCGGGAGCCACGAATACGGCACCGCTGACGGAGCTGCGCTCGCTGCAGAATCATTCGTGGATTCTCTATGCTGATGCGGCCAAGGCGAGTCTCTACAATGACCTTCTGAGGAGACTCGACTTTGCGATCAACCGCGATGGATTTCTGTGTCTGGCGGGAGTGAACAACGGGGCTGCGGAGAAGACTCCGGAGCTTATGGCCAGTGCCTACAACGCGCTCGCGGTGGGCCTCAGCAATGGGAACCACAGCCGCGGCGGGACGTCGGCGTTCGTGGATGGTCCCGGGCGGATCAAGCCCGAGATCACGGTGCCGATTGACGCCACGAGCTGGGCGACGCCCTACACGGCGTCGGCGGCAGCCCTGCTGCGTCAGCGCAGTACCGCGACGGGGTCACCGCAGGCGACTCGTCCCCAGCTATTGAAGGCGATTCTGCTGGCCGGGGCCACGAAGGACGAATTTCCGTTCTGGTCGAAGTCCGCGCAGACGCCGCTGGATGCGATCACGGGGGCTGGAGAACTGAACATTGATCTGAGTGACGCCATCATGGCGGGAGGGGAGCAGGTTCCGAATCTTGCGGGGCCGTTGCCAGCGATGGCATGGGACTTCCATCTGCTGAGTGCGGGGAACACGGCGGATTACCTGCTGAGGGTGCCGGCGGGCGAGGCCGGGACGGAACTTTCTGCGTTCCTTGTGTGGCACCGCACGCTCACGGATCCAGCCGGTGGAGGTTTCAATCTGACGCCCGATCCGCTGGTTGATTTCAATCTTTCGCTCGACCTGCTGCCTTCGGACGGGGGTGACCCCGTGAACGTCGATGCCAGCACGTCCACGCTGTATAATCTGGAACATGTCTGGAAGCGCAGTCTGCCCGCGGGGACGTACCGGCTGAGGGTCAGCCGCGGCAGTGGCACGGCCCGCGAGTTTGCGATCGCCTGGCGGCTCTCCACGGTCGGCGCTCTGCCGCAACTTTCTGCGTCGCGCGCCGGGGATGTCATGGAACTGACGGCGACGCGGCTGCTGCCGGGGCAGGCGTACCGACTCGAATCGTCCACCGATCTCGCGGCGTGGTCGGAGGAAGCGTCCATCACTGCGGCTGGGGCGACGTTCACGTGGCCGCTGCCTGTCACGGAAGTGCGGTGCTTCTACCGGCTTGTCGCCGTCCCGCTTTAGCTTCACCGAACCCCGGCGCTGCCGTTTTCAACATGGAACAGATGCATCTTCCCCGGCCTTTTCTTTCTCGGCGCGACCTGCTGCACCGGGCGGCGAATGGGTTCGGGGCGGCGCTGCTTCCGGCGATTCTTGGCGGGCCTGGTCGGGCGGCTGCGCCCATGGCTCCGCATGCTGCGCCTCGGGCGCGCAACGTGATTTTCCTCTTCATGGAAGGAGCGGTCTCGCAGGTGGATTCGTTCGATTACAAGCCTGCGCTTGAGAAGCACCGCGGGAAGGATCCCCGGCAGGTGATCGGGCAATTGGAGAAGACGCAGTTTGACAGCATCGGGACCCTGCTGCCATCGCCGTGGCCCTTCCGGCAGCGCGGGCAGAGTGGTCACTGGATCAGTGATCTCTTTCCGTACATGGCGGGCCGGGCGGATGAACTGTGTATGATTCATTCGATGACGTCGGCCTTTCCGGAGCACACGAGCGCCAACTATTTTCTGCATAGTGGACTTGGGCTGCAGGGTCGTCCAAGCATGGGTGCGTGGGTGGCTTATGGACTTGGCAGCGACAATCAGGACCTGCCTGCCTTTGTGGTGCTCAATGGTGGCCAGATTCCCTCTGGCGGGCTCGACTGTTTCGGCAGCGGATTTCTGCCGGCCAGTTTTCAGGGATCGCTTTTCAATGCCAACGGCATGCCGGTGGCGAATCTGGAATCTCCGGACCGGAACCATGAGCGCCAGGCCGCGCGGCTCAGGCTGGCGCAGCGGCTCAATCATCTCACGCTGGCGGCGTCGGGCGGAGCCGACGCGCTTGAGAGTGCCATTGCCAATGCCGAGCTGGCCTCGCGCATGCAGACGGCGGTGCCGGGCATCCTTGATCTGTCCGGTGAATCTCCCGAGGTGCTGCGGATGTACGGGATGGAGGCTCCTGATCCGCATACGAGAACGTACGCCCGGCAATGTCTGCTGGCCCGCCGCATGGTGGAACGCGGGGTCCGCTTCATTGAACTGACCATTCCGATGGTTGATGGCTACCAGCGCTGGGACGCCCATGGCAATCTCTTCCGGAATCATGGAGACAATGCCCGCGCGGTTGATCAGCCGATTGCCGGGCTCCTTGCCGACCTCCGGCAGCGTGGACTTCTCGACGAAACCCTCGTCATCTTTGCCAGCGAATTCGGCCGGACGCCCTTTGCGCAGGGAAGCGACGGACGCGATCACAATGAGTTTGGCTTCACGGCCTGGCTGGCGGGCGGCGGCGTCCGGCCGGGCATATCCTACGGAGCGACGGACGACTGGGGGTACAAGGCAGCCACGGAACCCGTGACCATCCACGACCTCCATGCCACCATGCTGCATCTTCTCGGCATGGACCACGAACGCCTCACCTTCCGGTCGGGCGGACGTGATTTCCGTCTCACGGATGTCCATGGGCGGGTCCTGCACGAAATCATTGCCTGATTTCGCGGAGAAATTCCGTGCATCTGCTGTCGAATCGGGCGGCCGGGCTGCGTATGGAGCGTCATGATCCGCCGACGATTTCTTGCTGCATCGATTCCGTTTGCTCTGGCTGCGCAGGCTGCAGTTCCGCCGGGCGCGGGGGCTGCGGTCGGCTACACATCGTTCGAGGGGAAGAAGGTGTCTCTTTTTCCATGGCGAGGGAAGCGCATGGTCTTTCTGACGAAATCGGATGCGCACGATCCTGAAGTCATGGCCGCCCTCTGCGGCGTCTTTGACAAGGTGCACGATTTCTATCATGAAGCGACCGGTCGACTGCCTGAGAAGGCGAAGGAACTGGATGGACTCATCACGGTGGCGGAAGTCGATCAGACCTGCGGGGCTGCCTGCGGCTATCTGGGGGCCACGGGCATTGAGCTGACACCGGGGGTTTTTGTGGAACTCTACGGTGGGTGGCAGAAGGACCAGTCGGTCGACCAGGCGCTGCCGTATGAATTCGGGCGCAACTTCTGGTTCTACAGTCCGCAGCTGGCCTATCAGAAGCCGGTGAGTGACCGCTCGGTGGTGACTGGTTATGCGGTTTTCATGCGGTTGATGGCGCTTGATGCGGCCGGGGCGAAGCTCGGTCCGTTCCGAGACCGCACGGGCTCGGAGTTCCGTGCGATCATGGAATCGCTTGTGGACCTTCATGAAGCCGATCCGAAGTCGACGTGGGAAACGACGCTGCAGGTTGATGCGGCTCCGGAGAATCCGCTGGGACTGAATGGGACCGACCTTTTTGCTTCGTTCTGCCTGCGGCTGGCGCGCGACCACGGGGGCCTCAAGTTCGTGCGGCGGCTCTGGAAGGAAGTGGCGAAACTGCCGGCGGCGGTGTCCACGCAGGAAGCGGTCGATCATTTTGTGATGGCGGCGAGTGCGGCAGCCTCCACGGATCTGGCACCATTGTTTACGAAGCGCTGGCGCTGGCCGCTTTCTCCTGCTGGCCAGAAGGCTGCTGCGGCGGCAGCGAATGCATCGAAGCCATGAAAATCCGAGCGACAGTCCTGACGGTCATTTCACTTGCGGTGGTGCTGCCTGCGCCTGCTGCGAAGAAGCCGCGTGGTGATGGCCACTGGGCGTTTCAGCCCGTCTCGTCGCCAGCAATTCCGGCGGTGCGCCAATCCGCCTGGCCGCGCAATGCGATTGATTCGTTCATACTTGCGGAACTGGAGGCGAAAGGACTCCCGCCGTCTGCGGAAGCAGATCCCGGATCCTGGCTGCGGCGGGTTACGCTTGATCTGACTGGACTGCCTCCGTCGCCGGATGAAGCCGCCGCCTTTCTTGCGGCGGTGGCGGATGCGGAGCAGCGGGAAGCCGTTTATGCCGCTGCCGTGGACCGGTTGCTTGCCAGTCCGCATTATGGAGAACGCCAGGCGCAGCATTGGCTCGATCTTGTCCGCTATGCCGATACGCATGGATTCGAGGTCAATACCGAGCGGCCAAATGCATGGCCCTACCGTGACTATGTGATCCGCGCGTTCAATGACGACCGGCCGTACGACCGTTTTCTGCACGAACAGATCGCCGGGTCCGGTCCGGAAGGCGATGCAGCGACTGGCTTCCTGCTCACGGCCAGCGTGCTTTTGCCTGGCCAGATTGGGAAAGACGAACCATCGATCCGGCTGGCGCGTCAGGATTCGCTTGATGAGATCGTCGTCAACATCAGTCAGACATTCCTTGGACTGAGTGTTGGCTGTGCCCGTTGTCACGATCACAAGTTCGATCCCGTGAGTCAGCGGGAATACTTTGCCATGCAGGCCTTTGTGGCCGGGGTGGAGTATGAAGACCGGGAACTGCGCACGCCTGAGGCCATGGCTGGAAGAGCGAAGGCCGACGCCCTGCGCAGCCGCATCGGTGAAATCGATAATCAGCTAGGGACCTTTGCTCCCCTCGCTCAGCCGGGACGGGTCAGTCTGCCGCCGCCCGATCCGCGTGGGGAATCCGCGGAATTTCCGGCGACGGAAGCGGTGGCCGTGCGCTTTTCGATTCACGATGCGAATCTGCATCCGGCGCTTGGACTGATCGAACCCTGCCTTGATGAATTCGAGGTGTTCACGGCTGCAGAGCCAGCCGTGAATGCTGCCCTTGCCAGCCATGGGGCGGTGGCGGGCGCGGCGGGATCAAAGGAATCCGAGCGGCACCGGCTGGTCCATCTCAATGATGGCCAGTACGGCAACGACCGGTCGTGGATGTCCGATGCCATCGGCACGGGTCAG
>CAZSDE010000278.1:4447-5347 GCA_964605435.1 uncultured Akkermansia sp. | reverse complement strand
TCGGCATCATGAGATTCTTGGCGCTTTCCTCGACCCGGGCGGCGAGGCGGCGAACGCCCTTGCCGGCGATCTTCTCGATGAACCCGGCTGCCTTCTCGTGAAGGTGGGCGTAGGTGGTATTGGTGGCGATGGAATTGAAGTATTTGGCGATGGCCCCGACATTCTTGTCGATCGACCACTCATTGTCGTTGAGGACGAGGATGAATCGCTTGGTGGAGCTGGCGATGTTGTTGAGGGCTTCGAAGGTGGGGCCGCAGGTGAAGGCGGCATCGCCTGCCACGCAGACCACGTGTTCGTCCGAGCCGAGGAGGTCGCGTGCCACGGCGAAGCCGAGGGCGGCGCTCACGGCGGTGCCGGCGTGACCGGCTCCGTAGCAGTCGTGCGGGCTTTCCGAGCGTAGGAGGAATCCGTTGAGGCCCTCGTACTGGCGCATGGAGCTCAGGCGGCTCCAGCGTCCGGTCAGCATTTTGTGGACGTAGCCCTGGTGGCTGACGTCGAAGATGAACTTGTCCTGCGGGGATTGGAAGATGCGGTGGAGGGCGATGGTGAGTTCGACGACGCCGAGGTTCGGGCCGAGGTGGCCACCGGTGCCTGCGAGGGTGGTGATGAGGTCGTGGCGGATGGCCTCGGCGAGTTGCGCGAGTTGTTTTTCGCTGAGAGCCTTGACGTCTTCCGGGCCGTTGATGGGCGGCAGGGGTGGTTCGCTAGAAAAGTCGGATTTCGTCATCTGGGGAATCGGGTGCGGCAGCTGGTTCAGGTCTGCGGGCTGGGGTTTCCGGTGTGGTGGGCTGGGTAAGCGGCTGGGTTTCCGGGCGACCGGAGGGACCGCGGGCGATGATTTCGATGCGCTGGTGGGCGGCGTCGAGTTTCTCCTGGCAGATCTTCAGGAGGGAGGTTCCT
>CAZSDE010000278.1:3718-4437 GCA_964605435.1 uncultured Akkermansia sp. | reverse complement strand
GCTTTTTGCCCGTCAGAACGGGTTTCGACTGCACGGCTTGCTTGACGGCTGGGAGGTTCTTGCGTGCTCTCCGGTATGCGGCTAGATCGCGCATTGCCCGGTAGAATCTGTGATCGACGATGCCGTCCAGTTCCTCCATGGCCTGTTCAAAGGACAGACTTTCGTCTGGGGGAGGTGACTGACGGTTTTTCGGCATGATTCTGGTAGGTACGCTTGAGCGGGCGGACGGTTTCCGAGCATTCGGAGGGGAGGGGCTGGCTGCAAGCCGGAAATCGCTGTGGGGTCGGGCTGGGAGGAAAGGGTGAAAGCGGTGGGGATGGATTGCGTTTCAACGGGATGAACAACCCATGCGACGTGGCGGCTGGAATGACGCGGAGGCATTTTTTCGGGCGGGCCAGTCATGGGCTGGGGGTGGCGGCGTTGGTGGGGCTGCGGGGGCGGGGGGTGGGGGGGGGGGAGGCTGGGGGTGGCGGGTTGCCGGGGCTGCCTCATTTTGCGGCGCGGGCCAAGCGGATCATTTATCTGTTCATGAGCGGGGGGCCGAGTCAGATGGATTTATTTGATTACAAGCCTGAGCTGAACCGCTTGAATGGGCAGGAACTTCCGGAAAGTGTGCGTGGGGGGCAGCGGCTGACGGGGATGAGTGCGAATCAGGCGCGGCTGCCGCTGGCGGGATCGCTTTTCAAATTTGCGCAGCATGGGGTGAGCCGGGCGTGGGG
>CAZSDE010000278.1:0-3708 GCA_964605435.1 uncultured Akkermansia sp. | reverse complement strand
ATTGCTCCCGCACACGGCTGGGGTGGTGGATGATCTTTGTTTCATCCGGAGTCTGCATACGGAAGCGATCAATCATGATCCGGCGATTACGTTTTTCCATACGGGGGCGCAGCAGGCGGGTCGACCGAGCATGGGGAGCTGGCTGAGCTATGGGTTGGGGAGTCTCAATGAGAATCTGCCGGCCTTTACGGTACTGATTACGAAGGGTATGTCTGGTCAGCCGCTGTATGCGCGGCTGTGGGGTGCGGGTTTTCTGCCATCGCGGTATCAGGGAGTGCAGTTCCGTTCGGGGCGGGAGCCGGTTCTGTATCTGGGGAATCCCGAGGGAGTGGATGGGGGTGCGCGTCGGAGGATGCTTGATGCGCTGGGTGGTCTGCACCGGGAGAGTGCTGCGGTGGAACTCGATCCCGAGATTGAGTCACGGATTGCGCAGTATGAGATGGCGTACCGGATGCAGACCAGTGTGCCCGGGGTGACTGATCTGAGTGGGGAACCTGATCATGTGTTTGATTTGTATGGACCTGACAGCCGGCAGCCGGGGACGTTTGCGGCCAACTGTCTGCTGGCGCGGCGCTTGGCGGAGCGCGGGGTGCGGTTCATTCAGCTGTATCATCAGGACTGGGATCACCATGGGGGATTGCCTGGCGGGATCCGTCAGAAGTGCCGGGAGACTGATCAGGCCTGTGCGGGACTGATCCGGGATCTGCGGGATCGCGGGATGCTCGACGACACGCTGGTGGTGTGGGGTGGGGAATTTGGCAGGACCAGTTACAGTCAGGGCAAGCTGACGGCGACCGATTACGGGCGGGATCATCATCCTCGGTGTTTCACGATGTGGATGGCGGGTGGTGGGGTGAAGGGGGGGATGAGCTGGGGGGAGACCGATGATTTTTCCTACAACGTCGCGAAGGACCCGGTGCATGTGGATGATCTGCATGCGACCATGCTGCATTTGATGGGGATTGATCACGAGCAACTGACCTTCAAGTTCCAGGGCCGGAGGTACCGGCTGACGGATGTGCATGGGAAGGTGGTGCGGCCGATTCTGGCGTGACGGTGGGAATCAGTCCGGGAGGGCGTCGATGCCGCCAGCGAGGTAGGTGGCCGAGGGGAAGCCGGACTGCTGGAGGTTGGCGGCGGCCTGGGCGCTGCGTGGGCCGAGCGAGCAGATGGCGATGATGCGGTGGTGGCGCGGGAGGCTGCTGGCGGCGTCCGGGAGGTGGCTGGCTGGGATGGCGGTGTTGGTATGCACGAACGGAGCGAGCGCAACCTCCCATTGTTCGCGGACGTCAAGGATGGTGACATCCGGCTGCTGGAGAATTCTGTGGAAATCGGCTGGGCGGACTGGTGCGGGTGCTGGCGGGAGCTGGCAGGACGAGGGGGCGTCTGCTGGCTGGTGGAGGGAGGGTGATTGGCTGCAGACCGGGCAGTGGGGATCGCGGCGCAGTTGGAGGGTGCGCGTCTGCATGGTGAGCAGGTCGCAATGGAAGAGCTGGCCGGTGAGTGGCGTTCCGAGACCAGTGAGGAGTTTGATGGTTTCCGATGCCTGGAGAGTTCCGATGAGGCCGGTGACTGTGCCGAGCACGCCGGTTTCCGCGCAGGTGGGTGTGGAGCCGGGCGGGGGCGGGTGAGGAAACATGCAGCGGTAGCAGGGACCTCCGGCGGCCGGGTGAAAGACCGAGAGTTGGCCTTCGCAGCGGGAGACGGCTCCGTAGACATTGGGGATGCCGAGCCAGCAGGCGACATCGCTGCTCAGGTAGCGGGTTTCGAAGTTATCGGTGCCGTCGACGATGACGTGGCAATCTCTGGCGAGAGCCATGGCATTGGCGGCGCGGAAGCGGTCGCGCACGACGGTGATGCGCAGAGCGGAATGGAGAGTACGGAGGCGGTCCGCGGCGGCTTCCGCCTTGGGTCGGCCGACGTCTGCTTCCGAGAAGAGAGTCTGGCGGTGGAGGTTCGAGAGGGCGACTTCATCGTCGTCTACGATGACGAGGTGGCCGACGCCGGCTGCGGCGAGGTGGAGGAGGGCTGGGCAGCCGAGGCCGCCGGCGCCGAGGCAGAGGACCGAAGCGTCCGCGAGTTTCTGCTGGGCGGCGGGTCCGAATCCCGGCAGCGAGATCTGGCGGGCAAAACGGCGGAGTCCGGAGGTGCCGGACCCCGCCGCTGGCGGAGTTTCAGATGGGTTTGGAGGGGTCACTGAGGGTCAGTGCCGCGGGGTCCGTTTACTTTTCTTCGCTGGACGCTTCCTCGGCGGTGCTGCCGGGGAGTTTGACGCTGTTTTTGCGCGATGCCTTTTCGACGAGGGCCTTGAGTTCCGGGGTCTGGGCGGCCTTGGCTTTTTCGACTTCGGCGGCGTAGTCGAAGGCATTGCCATCGCCTTTGATGACGAGGCGCGGGTTGGGCGAGCCGTTGAAGAGTTTCTCGAAGAAGGGAGCGGCGAACTTGCGGACGGCGGCGGTTGATTCGCCGTTTGAGAAGTTGTTCATGACTGACTTGACGAGTTCGGCGGCTTTGCCGGGCATTTCCTCATCGTTCATGATGGCATTGAGCATGTCCATGACCTGTTCGCCGTTCATGGTCCATGTGGCTGACTTGCCGTCCTCGCTTTTCGTGAAGCCGGCTGCCTCGACGATGGTGCCGCCGGTGGTGATGGTGCTTTCCAGCTTCATGTCCTTGAGCATGAGGGCGACGACGCCTTTCATGCTGTTGTACTGTTCGCGGACTACTGCCATCTGGCCTTCGATTTCGTCGGCGCTGATGCTGAAGCTGTCTGGTTCCGGGGCGCTGCCGTCCTTGACCATCTGACTGCGCATGCCCTCGAAGATGGCGGCGACGGCGTCGAGGCCCATCATGGTGATGACCGTATTGCCGCCCGAGTCCTTGGTGACGGTCATGGTTTTGATGTCCTTGAGGAAGTCGGTGGGGACGGGGACGGGGGTGTCGCCCATGCCGGCTGTGTCGAGTGCGGAGGAGAGGTTGCCCATGGCGGTCCAGTCCTTGGTGAGGCCGGAGACCTTGATGCGGGTGGCTCCCATTTTGGTGGTTTCGGCGCTGGCTTCCGTCCAGACATCGACGGTGGAATTCATGCT
Organism: uncultured Akkermansia sp.; assembly: GCA_964605435.1. GTDB lineage: Bacteria > Verrucomicrobiota > Verrucomicrobiia > Verrucomicrobiales > V1-33 > V1-33. The sequence continues at coordinate 619 of CAZSDE010000278.1, read as the reverse complement.
GCGCATCATGTCGACGAGCATGTCTTTGGGTTCCGGGGCCTTGGGGAGTTCGGCGGGTGCGGCACCGCCGCCGGCTGCGCCCATCATGCCCATGAGGCCGGCGATATTCATTTCCATGGTCATGGAGAAGCGGCCGGAGCCATCGCCATTGATGGTGGTGGTGCTGTCGGATTTGAGGCAGCTGGAGGAGGCGAGGGCGAACGCGCCGAGGGCGGTGGTGGAGATGAGTCTGCGGATCATGGGAGTGGTGTGGGTGATGGGTTGGCGTGGAGCGGGGACGGTGCTGGGGTTTCGGAAGTTACGCTGCGGGATACGGCAGGGGCTGGGAAATAGCAAGGAGGGGGAGGTTCCGGGTGAAGTCGTGGGGGCGGGAGTGCGGAGAGGCGGGGGATTGACGGATGGGATGGTGGTGTGAAGGATGTGGGCATGAAACAGGCGATTGTGATGATTCCGGCGGGGTTGCTGCTGCTGGCGGCGGCCTTCCGGGTGGCGGTGGCTGGGGGGCCTGCAGGCCAAGCCGGGGCGGAGCAGGCAGCGGAACGGGACGTGGTCCGGGTGTTTACGGGGGCGAGGCTGCATCAGGTTTCGTCGGCTCCGTTGGACGATGGGGTGATGGTGG